>JAGWVX010000237.1 GCA_018970685.1 Alphaproteobacteria bacterium
CTATGGAATAAGGAGCGAGCGGCGATGACACAGGCGATTCTTCGGGTGGTGGGCAAAGAGGACAACGCAGACCGGAAAAGAGCGCTCGAAGCGGCGCTCTCCCAGATCGACCGCGCCTTCGGCAAGGGCAGCGTGATGAAGCTCGGCGCACGGGAGCCCGTGACCGAAGCCGATACGGTTTCGACCGGTTCGCTCGGTCTCGACATCGCACTTGGCATCGGCGGCTTGCCGCGCGGGCGCGTCATCGAAATCTACGGGCCCGAATCCTCGGGCAAAACCACGCTCGCGCTGCACGCGGTGGCCGAGACGCAGAAGAAGGGGGGCATTGCCGCTTATGTCGATGCCGAGCATGCACTCGATCCCGTCTATGCACGCAAGCTCGGCGTCGATATCGACGAGCTTCTGATCTCCCAGCCCGATACCGGCGAACAGGCGCTCGAGATCACCGATACGCTGGTGCGCTCCGGCGGCGTCGACATCGTTGTCGTCGATTCGGTGGCGGCGCTGACGCCCAAGGCCGAACTCGAAGGCGAAATGGGCGACCAGCTTCCGGGCCTGCAGGCGCGCCTCATGAGCCAGGCCCTGCGCAAGCTCACCGGTTCCATTTCCAAATCCAACACCATTGTCGTCTTCATCAACCAGATCCGCATGAAGATCGGCATCATGTTCGGCAATCCGGAAACCACGACCGGCGGCAACGCGCTCAAGTTTTATTCTTCCGTGCGCCTCGACATCCGCCGCATCGGCGCCATCAAGGACCGCGACGAAGTGGTCGGCAACCAGACCCGCGTCAAGGTGGTGAAGAACAAGGTCGCCCCGCCCTTCAAGCAGGTCGAGTTCGACATCATGTACGGCCAGGGCATCTCCAAAACCGGCGAATTGCTGGACCTCGGCGTCAAGGCCGGGATCGTGGAGAAGTCCGGCTCGTGGTTCTCCCATGACGGAACGCGCATCGGCCAGGGGCGCGAAGCGGCCAAGACCTATCTCTCCGCCAACCCGGAGACGGCCGGCGCGATCGAAGCGGCAATCCGCCAGAACGCCGGCTTGATCGGCGCCAGCCTCGCGCTCGGCGGCGAAGAGACGGCGGCGGCCGAAGAGGATTAAGCGCGGCCGGGTCTCCGGCGGCGCACACGTTAGAGATTCCGGAGCGCGGTCCGGTTCGGCCGGCGGCGCCCCGGAACCTTGTCTGTTCCCTTGTTGGCATGAGGGAGCGACTCCGGAGGGGGCGTGCCGGGCGACCGGTGCGCCCCTTCGACATTGGGCTGCCATCCCGAGCGCCCGCCTACGCCACGGCTCCGGCGGGTCGGGAATTTGTATTTGGTCCGCCGTAGCTTTGGCGAAGGTGGAAGCGCAGAAGACCCGGCACCCACCGAGAAGACGACTGGGTGGATCCCGGCTCACGCGGCGCCAAGGCGCCGCCGGCCGGGATGACAGGGTTTTCGGACGCCGCTACAACGTTGCTATGAAGAATCTCTCCGATATCCGCGCCGGCTTCCTCGATTTCTTCCGCGAGCGGGAGCACGCCGTGGTGCCCTCCTCGCCGCTGGTGCCGCG
The DNA here is from genome assembly GCA_018970685.1 of Alphaproteobacteria bacterium. Taxonomy (GTDB): domain Bacteria; phylum Pseudomonadota; class Alphaproteobacteria; order Micropepsales; family Micropepsaceae; genus Rhizomicrobium. The sequence goes on from JAGWVX010000237.1 coordinate 1,555, forward strand.
CAACGACCCCACCCTGCTGTTCACCAATGCCGGCATGGTGCAGTTCAAGAACGTCTTCACCGGCGCGGAGAAGCGTCCGTACTCCCGCGCCACCACCGTGCAGAAATGCGTGCGCGCCGGGGGCAAGCACAACGACCTCGACAATGTCGGCTACACCGCGCGCCACCACACCTTCTTCGAGATGCTGGGGAACTTCTCCTTCGGCGATTATTTCAAGGAAGAGGCGATCACCTTCGCCTGGGATTTCGTCACCAAAGCGGCGTCGCTGCCGAAGGACCGGCTGATGGTCACGGTTTATCCGACCGACGAGCAGGCCCGCACGCTGTGGAAGAAGATCGCGGGGCTTTCCGACGACCGCATCATCGGCCACGACAGCAATCTGTGGGCGATGGGACCGACCGGACCTTGCGGCTTCTGCTCGGAAATCTTCTTCGACCAGGGCGACACGGTGGCCGGCGGGCCGCCCGGCACGCCCGAAGAAGACGGCGACCGCTATCTCGAATTCTGGAACCTGGTCTTCATGCAGTTCGAGCAGGTCGACGAGAAGACCCGCGTCGATCTGCCCAAGCCCTCGATCGACACGGGATTGGGCCTGGAACGCCTGGCCGCCATCCAGCAGGGCGTGCACAACAATTACGAGATCGACCTGTTCCGCCACATCATCGAGATGTCGGTGGAGGCGTCGGGCGCGCCCGCCAAAGGCGAGGCGCTATCGAGCCATCGCGTCATCGCCGACCATCTGCGCTCGACCTCGTTCCTGATCGCCGACGGCGTACTGCCGTCGAACGAAGGGCGCGGCTATGTGCTCCGCCGCATCATGCGCCGCGGCATGCGCCACGCGCATCTGATCGGCTCGAAAGATCCGCTGATGCACCGCCTCGTGCCGGTGCTGGTGGCCGAGATGGGCACCGCCTATCCGGAACTCAAACGCGCCGAGGCGCTGATCGCCGAGACGCTGAAGCTGGAAGAGACGCGCTTCCGCGAGACGCTGGCGCGCGGGCTCAAGCTGCTCGACGAAGCCACCGTGGGCATGAGCAAGGGCGACATGCTGGCAGGCGAAGTGGCCTTCAAGCTCTACGATACCTTCGGCTTCCCGCTCGACCTGACGCAGGACGCCTTGAAACCGCGCGGTATTGCCGTCGATACCGACGGCTTCAACGCCGCGATGGCGAAGCAGAGGGCCGACGCGCGCAAGGCCTGGGCCGGCTCGGGCGAAGCGGCTACCGACGCGCAATGGTTTGCCATCCTCGACGAGCTCGGCAAGACGGAGTTCCTCGGCTACGACACCGAAGAGGCCGAAGGCACGGTGGTGGCGCTGGTCAAGGACGGCGCGCGGGTGCGGCACGCCAAGGCGGGCGATATCATCCTTATGCTGACCAACCAGACGCCGTTCTACGCCGAATCCGGCGGCCAGGTGGGCGACACCGGCACGCTGAAGTCGCCGCGCGCCGAAGGCAAGGTGGCCGACACCGAGAAGAAGCTTGGCGCTTTGCATGTGCATGTGGTGGAACTCACCAAAGGCGAACTCGCCGTGGGCGACGCGGTCGATCTGACGGTGGACGGCGAGCGGCGCCGCGCCACCCGCGCCAACCATTCGGCGACGCATCTGCTTCATGCCGCGCTGAAGCGCGTGCTCGGTCCGCACGTCTCGCAGAAAGGCTCGCTGGTGGCGCCGGACCGGCTGCGCTTCGACTTCAGCCATCCCAAGCCCGTGACGGCCGACGAACTCGGGCGCATCGAGGCGCTTGTCAACGAGGTGGTGCGGCAGAACACCGACGTCGCCACGCGGCTGATGCCGACGGACAAGGCGATCGAAGCGGGCGCCGAAGCGCTGTTCGGCGAGAAATACGGCGAGGAAGTCCGTGTGCTGACGATGGGCGACGATCCGAAAGCCGACAAAGCCTATTCGGTCGAGCTGTGCGGCGGCACCCATGTGCACCGGCTGGGCGACATCGGACTGTTCACCATCCTCTCGGAAAGCGCCGTGGCGTCCGGCGTGCGGCGCATCGAAGCGCTGACCAGCGAAGGCGCGCGGCGCTATCTCTCGCATCAGGCCGAGCTGGCGCGCGAGACGGCGGCTACGCTCAAGACCAATGCCGAGGAATTGCCGGCGCGCGTGGCGCAGCTCGCCGACGAACGCCGCCGGCTGGAACGCGAACTCGGCGAGGCCAAGAAGGCGCTGGCGCTGGCCGGCCCGTCGAATGGCGGCAAGGGCGACGACGCCAAGACCATCGCCGGCATCTCGACGGTGCTGCGGGTGGTGGAAGGCGTCAGCGCCAAGGATCTGAAAAGTCTGGCCGACGACGCCAAGACGAAGCTCGGCTCGGGCGTGGTGGCGTTCGCGGCGGTGGCGGACGGCAAAGCCTCGCTGGTGGTCGGCGTCACCGACGATCTGACGAAAAAAATCAGCGCCGTCGATCTGGTGCGGCTGGGCGCGGAAGCGCTCGGCGGCAAGGGTGGCGGCGGGCGGCCCGACATGGCGCAAGCGGGCGGGCCGGACGGGGCACGGGCGGCCGAGGCGCTGGCGGCGATCGAGAAGCGGCTGGGAGCCCTGGCCGCGAACTGACACGGGGGCGACGACGGAACAGTCCGAGACATTGCGGCGGCGTGTCTATCTGGTGCTGGAAGGCGGCCAGGCGGGCGGGTGGTCCGGCGCCATCGTCGAAGTCGGACTGATCGTCCTCATCCTGCTCAACGTCATCGCTTATACGCTGCAGAGCGTGCCGCAGATCGAGCAGCCGTATTGGTTCGATTTCGACGTATTCGAAGTGATTTCCGTCGCCATCTTCAGCGTGGAATACGGCCTGCGGCTGTGGGCGGCGGTGGAAGACCCAATTGTCAGCGAACTCGGCGCCGGGCGCGGCCGGCTACGGGCGGCCTCGCGGCCACTGATGGTGATCGATTTCTTCGCCATCGCCCCCGCCTATGTTTCGGCCTTCATGCCTTTCATCGATCTGCGCTTCCTGCGGCTGATCCGGCTGCTCAGACTGCTGAAGATCGCGCGCTATTCGCCGGCGCTATCGACGCTGGCGCAGGTGATCGTCAACGAACGCCGTGCGCTGTTCGGCACGCTGCTGCTGCTGCTCTGCGCCACCGTGTTCGCCGCCGCCAGCATGCATGTGGTGGAAGGCGCGGTGCAGCCGGAGAATTTCGGCTCCATTCCGGATTCGATGTGGTGGGCGATCACCACCCTGACGACGGTGGGCTATGGCGACGTGGTTCCGCACACCGCCTTGGGGCGCATGGTGGCGGGCCTCACCATGGTGACCGGCGTCGGCCTGCTGGCGCTGCCCGTCGGCATCGTCGCCACCGGCTTTATCGACACCATTCACCGCCGCGATTTCGTGGTGACCT
>JAGWVX010000238.1 GCA_018970685.1 Alphaproteobacteria bacterium
ATCCGCCGCGCTGCGTTCGCCGCACTCGATAATATCCATGACAGCCAAAGCTTCTTCGGCGGTTACAGGAAGTGGCCCAACACCCAAAATCGCGTCGCGAACGCCGGCATAGTATCGCGTGTAATCACCGCGCTCGGACGGCACGACACGCTCCGTTCCGTCGGGTAGCCTCAAGACGCCGTCGCGCTGATCAACGCCCCATTGAAAGCCACTGGGACGGCCGCCGGCGCGCAGCACGGCCTCTTGCGAGTCGAAACCATGTTTGACGTAGCTTGCGCGCGTACCATGTACGACCAGATTTAGATCGTCTGCGGGCGCCAAAAAATTGGCGGTCAGGACTACGCGCAGCTTTTCGTACCGCATCAGAACATGGAAATAGTCCGTGGCCGACACGCCATCGCGCAAGACCGCAAAATCAGCAAAAAGGGCACGTGGCATTCCGAACAGACACAGTGCTTGGTCTACCAGGTGTGGCGCGAGGTCGAACCACAAACCCGCCGCCGGGCCAGCCTTTTCACGCCAATTGCCAGTCGGCTTCGGACGATACCGGTCGAAATGGGATTCGAAATAGACAATCTCGCCTAATTCACCCTGCGAGATCAGGCGTCTCACGGTAAGATAATCGGAATCCCAGCGGCGGTTATGGAAAACTGACAAGAGCCGCCCGGCGTGTTTGGATCGTCGGACGAGTTCGCGAGCGTCCGTCGAGGTTACGGCAAACGGCTTGTCGACAACCACATGCTTGCCGTGGTCAAGTGCGCGGGCGGCTAGATCGAAATGGGCGTTATTCGTTGTGGCGATCACAACCAAGTCGACTGACGGATCTGCAAACGCGTCGTCTGGTGACGTCACGGGTGCGGCCTCTGGGTGATCAGCCCTGATCTTGTCTGTCTGGCGCGAGATCACAACGGCAAGGCGTAAGCCGTCTACGCTGGAGATCAGGGGGGCGTGGAAGTGACGACCGGCCAGACCATATCCAACGAGGGCTACATTCAAGGTCTGTGTCATGTCGAAATTCTTGTTAGGTTACCTTCGAAATTTGAAGTAACCTATTGAACTCATTGGTGCCGGCTGCAGGAATCGAACCCGCGACCTACTGATTACAAATCAGTTGCTCTACCAACTGAGCTAAGCCGGCTCACTCCTCGGCATACGACGCCGCAACGGGCCATGCAACTCACCATCCTATGGGCGTTCGGAGCGTGCGATCGACAAATTATCCGGTGCTACCGCGCCACCCGACAGGATCATCGCCATGGCCTGATCGGTCGGGATGTCTGTGGGGATGAGTTTGGACACAGGGAGTATCTCAAGATAGCCGGTCGTCGGATTGGGGGCCGTCGGCACGAACACCGTGGCCAAGTCCTCACCGGTTCGGGAGTCCTTGAACACCCGCATGACAAAGGCGATCGTCTTCAGGCCTTCGTGGGGAAAGCCGATCAGCACGACGCGTTGGGAGCTATTTGGTTTGGGCCGGAGGACGTCAACCAGCTTCTTCGAAGCGGAATAGATGGTCTCGACCAGCGGAATGCGCGTGATAATCTTCTCGAACAGAACGATGAGCTGCTGGCCGATGACGCGAGATGCGATGACGCCAATGGAATACAACGCCAGCAGCGCCACTAGAACGGCGATCAGCCAGCGGACGGTTACGCTGGCGAGTACGGGCGTCAATGCCGGGATATGCCCGTCGAGAAAGTCTGTCAGCGCGACAGCCAGAGGGTGACCAACTTGGGACAGGGCGTCGAGAAAGAAGTCGAACACTAGCCAGACGGCAATCAGCGGGGCGACGGTCAGCAGGCCCGCCAGCAGATTCCCCTGGAAGTTGGCATGGTAGAATGACCGGCGTTCCGGCTTGCCGCTCATATTTGCCCCTCCACAAGAGGTCCGTGCGACCGGTTGATTTCGTTGGACGGATTCGCGCGCACCTGTAATCTTCCGGCTTCGCATCAATCTTGCAACCGTCGGCTCTCATGACCCGTTTTTTGATTACCAGCGCCCTGCCATACATCAACGGCGTTAAGCATTTAGGCAATTTGGTCGGCTCGATGCTGCCGGCCGACGTCTATGCCCGTTTCCGCCGCGCCAAGGGCGACGACACGCTGTTCATCTGCGCCACCGACGAGCACGGTACGCCCGCGGAATTGGCAGCCTTGGAGGCTGGACAAGACGTCGCTATCTACTGCCTGGAACAGCATACGATCCAAGCGGACATCGGTGCGCGGTTCGACTTGTCGTGGGACTTTTTCGGCCGTTCGTCCAGCCAACAGAATCGGGAGCTGACGCAGCATTTTGCGCGGGCGTTGTGGAAGCATGGCCACCTTGAAGTGCGCGCCACCAAGCAGGTCTATTCCCACGTCGAAAAGCGCTTTCTGCCGGATCGCTATGTCATCGGCACATGTCCGTATTGCGGTTACGACCGTGCACGTGGCGACCAATGCGAGAACTGTACACGGGTGCTCGACCCGACGGATTTGATCGATCCGCGTTCCGCCGTTTCAGGATCAAGCGAAATCGAAATCCGCGACAGCGCGCATCTTTTCCTGAAGCAGTCGGAATTCGTCGAGCAATTGCGTGTTTGGATCAGCAGCCACGCAAATGACTGGCCGAACCTGGTTCTGTCCATCGCCCGCAAGTGGTTGGACGAAGGCCTCAGGGATCGCGGCATCACGCGCGATCTGGAGTGGGGCGTGCCGGTTCCCGACGACATCGGCGACGGGCAGTTGAAGGGCAAGGTCTTCTATGTCTGGTTCGATGCCCCTATCGAATATATCGGCGCGACAAAAGAATGGTCCGACGCGCGCGGCAAGTCTGACAGCGAATGGCAACGCTGGTGGCGGCCGGCGTCACCGGAGGACGTGACCTACTTCGAGTTCATGGCCAAGGACAATGTGCCGTTCCATACGGTCGGATTTCCCGTCACGATTCTGGGTTCCGGCGAAAATTGGAAGCTCGTTGACCGGGTGAAAGGTTTCAACTGGTTGACCTATTACGGCGGGAAATTTTCCACCTCGCAGAAGCGAGGCGTGTTCATGGACACCGCGCTCGAACTATTGCCAACCGACTACTGGCGCTGGTACCTGATGGCTAATGCTCCGGAGAACGCGGATTCGTCTTTTACCTGGGAACATTTTGCCGCCGTGGTGAACAAGGATCTTGCCGATGTGCTCGGCAATTTCGTCAACCGCGTGACCAAGTTCTGCGCGGCGCGTTTCGATGGAAAGGTGCCAGGCGAAGGGAGCTACGGTACGAAAGAGACGGCGCTGATCGCGGAACTGGATCGGCGCATCGCGCAATATGAGGAGCATCTCGAACAGGTCGAATTCCGCAAGGCGCTTGCGGAACTCCGCGCCATCTGGGTCGCCGGCAACGAGTACCTGACGCGCGCGGCACCGTGGATTGCAATCAAAACCGACCGCGCCAAAGCGGCGGTCGGCGTGCGCATGGGACTGAATCTGGTGCATCTGTTCGGGCATCTGTCTTGGCCGGTGATCCCCTCGGCCGCGCGAGTCATTCATAATGCGATCATGGAGGCACCCGACATCATCCCCTGGGCCGCAGGGCCTATGGCCAGGTTCCTCGATCAACTCGGCGCCGGGCAGGCCATCCGCGTTCCCGATGTTTTGTTCGCAAAGATCACCGACGAACAAGTGGCAGAGTGGCAGGCCCGCTTCGGTGGCGAGGAGGCATCGTGACGACTATCGTGGTCGAGCGGCTTGTTCCGGAAGATGTCGAAGCGCTGCGTGCGCTTCGGCTGGAATCATTGGCCCTGCATCCTGACTGCTTTAGCGCCGATCCGGACATCGTTGGTGCGATGACGACGGAGCAATGGCTCGAGGGCATCGCGCGCGGCATCTGGTTTGGGGTCCGGAAAGACGGCGTGCTGGTCGCGATTACCGCCTTGACGCGGCCAGAATCCAAGAAGATCAACCATACCGGCGAATTGTGCGCGATGTACGTCCGGGCGGACGCACGCGGAGCGGGTGTTGCAGACACGTTGATCCGGCACCTCATAGAGCGTGCGGCCGACGACGTCGATCAAATTACCACTACCGTAAATGCGGAAAATCAACGCGCCATCAAGCTCTACGAACGGCATGGTTTCCGGACCGTCGGGCGAATCCCGCGCTATATTCGCATCGGCGACAACTTACACGACGAACTGATCATGGTCCGTGCCGTGTCGTCGAGCGATTAGTCCGGTAATCTTTCCCAGCCGTCGCGCGTCAGTGCTTCCATCGGCCGGAAACGGGACTTGTAATCCATCTTCTTGCTGCCGCGCACCCAATAGCCGAGATAGACGTGCGGCAAGCCCCGCACGCGCGCCGATTGGACGTGATCCAGAATCATGTAAGTGCCGAGGCTGCGCCCCACTTCACCGGGATGATAGAAGCTGTAGACCATCGAAAGTCCGTCACGCAGCACGTCGGTGAGCGCACAGGCAACGAGTTGCCCGGGCGTGCCGTCCGTTCCAGGGAGGCGGTACTCGACGATGTGCGTGTCGACCGGTGTCTCTTCGACCATCGCCACATAGTCGAATAGGCCCATGTCCGACATGCCGCCACCGGAATGGCGGGAGTCCAGGTACGTGCGCAACAGAGCGAACTGTTCGCGCGTTGCTTCGGCCGGTACTATCTCGCGGACGAGATCTTCACTGCGACGCGCGATGCGCTTCTGGTTGCGGGAGCGCGAAAATTCGTTAGCCAGAATCCGCACCGAAACGCAGGATGAACAACCGTCACAAGCGGGACGATAGGCGATGGTTTGGCTGCGGCGAAAGCCCGATTGCGTCAACGCTTCGTTCAGTGCCTGCGAAAGGGGGCCAGACAGCCGTGCAAAAACCTTACGTTCCGTATGGGCTGGTAAATAAGGACACGGCCCGCCCGGCG
>JAGWVX010000239.1 GCA_018970685.1 Alphaproteobacteria bacterium
CGGCACGCCCAAGCAGCCGGTGCTGGAGGCGCTGGCCGCCGGGCGCGACGTGCTGTTCGACATCGATTGGCAGGGAACCCAGCAGCTCCGTCAGCAGGTGCGCGAAGACGTGGTCACGATCTTCGTGCTGCCGCCGTCGCGCGAGGAACTGGAGCGGCGGCTGCGCGCCCGCGCCCAGGATTCCGCGGAGGTCGTCAAGCGCCGCATGGCGAAAGCGAACGACGAGCTCAGCCATTGGGCGGAATACGACTACGTCATCCTCAACGACGACATCGTCCGCGCCCAGACGCATGTGGAAACGATCCTGGCCGCGGAGCGCCTGAAACGCGTGCGCCAGCCTGGCATCCCGGAATTCGTCGAAGGCCTGATGCGCAGCGCTTAAGGCTTCAACACCACGCGCCCCGTGATCTTGCCTTGGCGAAGATCGTCGAGCGTGCGCGAGGCGAGCGACAGCGGGCGCGTCGCCACCGGGATAGGCTCGATCTGGCGGGCCCGCACCAGCGCCATCATCTCCTCGGCGTCGCTCAGCGTGCCGACATAGGAGCCGGTGATGGTCAAGGCGCGCATCGGGATCATCGGCAGCGGCATGCTCATCGTGCCGCCGAACAGGCCGACGGCGACGATCTTGCCGCCCTTGCGCACTGCGGTGTTGGCGAACTTGAAGCTTTCTTCCGAGCCGACGAAATCCACCACGGCATAGGCGCCGCCATTGGTGTCCTTCATCAGCTGCTTGGCGGCGCCCGGCTCGCCGCTGTTGTAGATCGCCTTGGCGCCGGCCATCTTCGCCGCGTCGAGACGGCCGTCGTCGATGTCGGCGGCGATGGGGCTCTTGCCGAACATCACCTTGGCGAATTCGATGGCCATCATGCCGACGCCGCCGCACCCCAGAACCACGACGTCTTCGCCGCCCGCCATCATCCCTACCTTGCGCATGGCGGCGAAGGCGGTCAGCCCCGAGCACATGTAAGTCGCGGCCAGCGCGGGCGAAGCCGCGCCGTAGTCGAGCAGATATTTCGGATGCGGCACCACCACATGCGTGGCGTAGCCGCCGGCCGCGTTGGGCGAACAGCCGAGCTGCCGCGGCTTGCTGCAAAGATTTTCCTCGCCGCGCCGGCAGGCCGCGCATTCGCCGCAGCCGATCCAGGGATAGACCGCGCGCCGGTCGCCGATCTTGACGCCCCGCACGTTCGGTCCGAGCGCCACGACTTCGCCTTCGATCTCGTGACCGAGCGTGTGCGGCAGCGTGATCGATCCCAAATCGAGCTTGTTGCCGGACCCGAGGTCGAAATAGCCGTCGTGGATGTGCACATCGCTGTGGCAGACGCCGCAATGCGCAACCTTGATCAATACCTCGGCACCCTGCGGAACCGGCGTCGGCGCCTCGATTTCTTGCAACGGTGATCCGAAGGCGACAATGGCCTGGCTGCGCATACAAAATTCCCTCTCTAGATTCTTACTCTCGCACGTGCAGCATCGCGCTTTCAACGTGAGCGTATGTCCGGTTTTTGTCCCAATGACGTTACGGAATACGAAGTTGACGAACGCAACTTGAATGACGCCAACACACGATCGAGAGTGTTAGCGCTATCAGCGATGCAGAGCCCAGGCGCGCGCCAAAGCGGCGAATTGCACGACGGACAGATGCTCGGGTCTTTCGGTCGGGTCGATGCCGGCGTCGCGCAGCAGGGGTTCGGTGTCCGACGTCAGAGTCTTCAGGCTCTGGCGCAGCATCTTGCGGCGCTGGCCGAAGGCGGCGGCCGTCACCGTTTCGAGATCGCGCAGCTCTGCGGGCGCAACGGGCACGGCGAGCGGTTCGATGTGCAGAACGGCCGACGTCACTTTCGGCGGCGGCACGAAGGCGCTGCGCGAGACGTCGAACAGGATCTTCGACTGCGCGCGCCATTGCGCCAGCACCGACAGCCGGCCATAGGCGGATGTGCCGGGCTTGGCGACGATGCGGTCCGCCACTTCGCGCTGGAACATCAGTGTGAGGCTGCGCCAGAACGGCGGCCAGATAGCGCTTGTCAGCCACTTCACCAGCAGCGCCGTGCCGATGTTGTAGGGAAGATTGGCGGCGATGCGGACGGGACCGGTGGTGTCGTGTTCTGCGAGCAGCTTCGCTTCGTCGACCGCCATGGCGTCGGCGGGCACGATGGTCAACCGGCCAGGATAGGCCGCGGAGATTTCGGCCAAGGCGTCAAGGCAGCGCGCGTCGCGTTCGACGGCAATCACGCGGGCGGCGCCTTCCGCCAGCAGGGCGCGGGTCAAGCCGCCCGGGCCGGGACCCACTTCGTAAACGACGGCGCCCTGCGATCCGGCGGCGCGCGCGATACGGCGCGTGAGATTGAGGTCGAGAAGAAAATTCTGCCCAAGCGACTTCTTCGCGGAAAGCCCGTGCGCCGCGATCACCGCGCGCAGCGGCGGCAGATTATCCGGCTCTGGCATCGGCCATCATCGCGGCCATCTCGACGGCGGCGATCATGCTGCGCGGATCGGCGAGGCCCTTGCCGGCGATGTCGAAGCCGGTGCCGTGATCGGGCGAGGTACGAATGATGGGAAGCCCGAGCGTCACGTTTACGCCCCGCCAGAAGGACAGAGTCTTGATCGGGATCAGCGCTTGGTCGTGATACATGCACAAGGCCGCATCGTATCGGGCGCGGGCCTCGGCGTGGAACATCGTGTCGGAGGGCAGCGGTCCCGTCACGGCATGACCGCGTCGCTGCAATTCCGCGACGGCCGGAGCGATGATATCGATTTCCTCGCGGCCCAGAACGCCGTCTTCGCCGGCATGCGGATTGAGGCCGGCGACCGCCAGCCGCGGTTCGGCGATGGCGAAATCGCGTTTGAGCGCGGCAAGCGTGGTCTCCGCGGCCTCGATGATCATCCACCGGTCGAGGGCGCGGGGCACGTCGGCGATGGGAATATGAACGGTCAGCGGAACGACCCGCAATTCGTCGCTCGCCAGCATCATTACAGCCCGCGGCGCGCCGGTCAGATGCGCCAGAAAATCCGTGTGTCCGGGAAAGCCGAAGCCTTCGTGCATCAACACGGCCTTGTTGATCGGCGCCGTGACGATAGCGGCCGCTTCGCCTTTCATCGCCAAGTCGACGGCGAGAGAGATCGCTTCCACCGTCGCCGCCGCGTTTCGGGCATCCGGCCGGCCGGGGGTCCGCACGGCGTTCGCCCTGGTCGGGACGATCGCGTCGCGCGGAATCGCGCCGCAGCTCCGCAGGACGTCCGCATCGCCGACGAGGCGCAGCGGCCGTTTGCCGATCCTTCCGTTGAAGTGTTCAAACGCCGCGGCCGCTACTTCCGGCCCGATGCCGGCCGGCTCGCCCATTGTCAGAAAAAGCGGCGGCGCCTCAACGGAGCTCGATGTCGGCATTTCTTTTGAGATCGCGGTTATACCGGCGAGCCAGGGCGCTGATCTGTTCTTCGAACAGCTGCTGCTCGACCTGATCCCGCGTGGGCATCTGGAAGGCTTCGACCTTCGGCACGGCCTTGTCGCAGCGCACGAACAGCTCAATGCCCGCGGCCGATTGGAACGGCTCCGCGGTGCCGCCGGACTCGGTCTTCGCGAGCGCGTCGCGTATCTGCGGACTGAGGTCGCTGAGCTTCGTCATGCCGAGGTCGAAATACAGCGAACCCTTCACCTCCTGAGTCACCTTCTTCGCGATTTCGCAGGTCGCGATGTGCGACCGCATGGCCATCGCGATCTTCAAGGCGTTTTCGGCCAGAGCCTTGGGCGGCGTCGGTCCCAGCGGCAGGAGAATACGCGCCAGCGGCAGCGACGCCGGCAACGCCGTCAGCTGCGGCGCCTCCGGAACCTTGGTGCCGACAGGTTCCAGCCTCTGACGCAATAACAAGATGTAATACCCGCCGATCGAGCGAATGGGCTGCGACATGTCCCCGGGCTGCATTTTCTCGAGCTGGGCCGTCAGCTCCGGCGACAGCTGACCGTCGTAGACGAGGCCGATGTCGCCGCCTTGCGCCGCCGACGGGCTCTGGCTGAACTGCCGGGCAATGGCCGGGAAGGGCGCGCCAGCCCGTATTTGGGCTTCCAGGTTTTGCGCGTCCTTGAGGACTTTGGCGTCCTGCTCCGGCGTATCGACCGGCAGGAATATCTCCGACACGACGAAATGCACTTTGTGCGCCCCTTCGGCAATGCGCGCCAACTCGTTGTCCACTTGGTCCGGCGTGATGTGGACGCGGCCCGCGTATTCCTGCGAGACGGCCTTCTGCCAAAGCAGCGACGCCGCAATCTGCGAGCGCAGCGTCGCCACGGCGACGTGACCGTGGGCTAGCACCTCCTTGAGCTGATCCATCGTCATGTGGTTGGACGACAGGATCTCCTGAATGTCCTTGTCGACCTCGACCGACGATACGGTGATGTCGTTCTTCAACGCTTCCTGGCGCTGCAGCATTTCTTCTTCGAGCTTCTCGAGCACTTGCTGCCGGACCTTTTTCTTCATCTCCGGCGTGTCCGGTATGCCTGCGGTGGTCATCACCAGCGCGACACGCTGATGAAGGTCGTAAGCGGAAATGGGCTTGTCGTTGACCAGCGCGACGATGTTGTCTTCGTAATGTGTCGCGGCGGGCGGCGCGGGTGCAATCGACGCCTGCTGGGTCATGCCGCTAGCGGCCTCGTTGTCCGGCTGGGCGCCCTGGTCCCGAACCGGTCCGTTCGCAGGCGCGGTCGTGGCTGGGGCCGGCGTCGCCAGCGCATCGCGCTGCGGTTCGGCCGCCACAGAGGGTGCACTCGCACTCAACGCGAATACAGCCACAACGACTGCAAGGGCCGAACAGGTCTTACGCAGCATCACCAAGGCAAGTTCCCAATCACTAAGCCCCGCCGCGATGGCT
>JAGWVX010000240.1 GCA_018970685.1 Alphaproteobacteria bacterium
TTTGTTGATCGTTCTTACCTTAAGGCCGGCCGCTTCCAGCGCTCGGGCGGTGCCACGTGTCGCCACGATCTCGAAACCCATTGCGATGAGGGCGCGAGCAGGCTTCACAGCGTCCTCCTTGTCAGCGTCGCGAACCGAGATGAAGACATGGCCGGAGAGCGGCAGTTTTAGGCCGGCGCCAATCTGGCTTTTGGCAAAGGCCCGTCCGAAGCTTCCGTCAAGGCCCATCACTTCGCCAGTCGAGCGCATTTCCGGTCCGAGGACGGTGTCGACTCCAGGGAACCGCGCGAACGGCATCACAGCTTCTTTGACGCAGACATAGTTCGGCTTTTGTGCCGTCAGCTTGAAGGACTTGAGTTTCTCGCCGGCCATGACGCGCGCCGCGATCGCCGCGACCGGACGGCCGATCGCCTTTGCGACGAAGGGGACCGTCCGGCTGGCGCGGGGATTGACCTCGAGCACGAAGATATCTTCGCCCTGCACAGCATATTGCACGTTCATCAGTCCGCGGACATTGAGCGCGCGGGCCAGTGCGACAGTCTGGCGTTCTATCTCGGTGACGACATCGTTCTTGAGAGAATGCGGCGGGATGGCGCAAGCGGAGTCTCCAGAGTGCACGCCGGCTTCTTCGATATGTTCCATGATACCTGCAATGAAAACGTCGCCTGTTTCATCGGCGATGGCATCGACATCGATCTCTATCGCGCGATTGAGAAAGCCGTCAATCAGCACGGGATTGTCGCCGGAGATTCGGAACAGCTCGCCGGACAGTAGCGTGGACTTGAGATCCGCCTCGTCGCCGACCACTACCATGCCGCGTCCGCCCAGCACATAAGAGGGACGCAGGATGACGGGGTAACCGATGGCGCGCGCGGCCTCGACGGCTTCATCCGAAGTCATCGCTGTCGCGTTGTGCGGCTGTTTAAGCCCAAGCTCATTCAGCAGCGCCTGGAAGCGTTTGCGGTCTTCGGCGAGGTCGATGGCGTCCGCCGAAGTGCCCAGCAACGGTACGCCGGCATCGACCAGCGTGTTCGCCAGTTTGAGCGGCGTCTGGCCACCAAACTGAACGATAACGCCCGCCAGCGTGCCATTGGATTGCTCGGTTGTGACGATTTCAAGCACATCTTCCGCCGTGAGCGGCTCGAAATAAAGCCTATCGGAGGTGTCGTAGTCGGTCGACACAGTCTCGGGATTGCAGTTGATCATAATTGTCTCGAAGCCCCGCTTCGAGAGAGCGAAGGCCGCGTGACAGCAGCAGTAGTCGAATTCGATGCCTTGGCCGATGCGATTGGGGCCACCACCCAAGATGATGATCTTTTTGGCGTCTGTCGGTCTACTTTCGCACTTGGCCACGCCGGCGACGGGCGTTTCGTAGGTCGAATACATATACGGCGTCAACGCCGCGAATTCAGCTGCGCAGGTGTCGACGCGCTTGAACACTGGACGCACGGCGAGTTTGTACCGCGCGGCGCGAACATCCTTCTCTTTCTTGCTGGACAATGCAGCCAGTCGAGCGTCGGAGAAGCCCATCATCTTGAGTCGACGCATGCCGTCAGCGTCGTTTGGCAAGCCGTGCGCGCGCACCTCTGCCTCGACGCTGAGGATGGATTCGATTTCTCGTAGGAACCACGGATCGTATTTGGTGATCGCCGCAATTTCTTCGAAAGGAAAGCCGTGGCGCATGGCTTGCGCCGTGAGTCTAAGTCGGTCCGGTGCGGCGCGGGCGAGCGCAGCGCGAATCGTGTTTTTGTCGTTCTCCAGCGGAATTTCGTCCAGGCCGGTGAGGCCGGTCTCCATGGAGCGGAGAGCCTTCTGCAATGACTCCGAGAATGTGCGTCCGATAGCCATCGCTTCGCCAACAGACTTCATCGATGTCGTCAGCAAGGGTTCCGCGCCGGGGAATTTTTCGAAGGTAAACCGTGGCACCTTGGTCACCACATAATCGATGGTCGGCTCGAAGGAGGCAGGCGTAACCTTGGTGATGTCGTTGGTCAGTTCATCGAGGGTATAGCCGACGGCCAGCTTGGCGGCTATCTTAGCGATCGGGAATCCGGTTGCTTTTGATGCCAAAGCGGACGACCGCGAGACGCGCGGATTCATCTCGATCAGCACCATGCGTCCGTCAGCAGGATTGATCGCGAACTGTACGTTTGAGCCGCCAGTCTCGACTCCGATCTCACGCAACACGGCAATAGACGCGCTGCGCATGCGTTGATACTCCTTATCGGTCAACGTCAGCGCTGGCGCCACGGTGACGGAATCGCCGGTATGAACGCCCATGGCGTCGACATTCTCGATGGAACAGATGATGATGGCATTGTCCGCTTTGTCGCGTACCACCTCCATCTCATACTCTTTCCAGCCGAGAACGGATTCCTCAATTAGCACTTCGTTCGTCGGAGAGGCGTCCAACCCGCGTTCCACGATCTCGAAGAATTCCTCGCGGTTATAGGCGATGCCGCCGCCCGTGCCGCCAAGCGTGAAAGACGGTCGAATCACGGCGGGAAGGCCCACCTGATCGAGGGCTTGCAGCGCATGCGTGAAGGCTTCCGGCGACAACTCCATAACCGGATTATTGGAGTCGTCATAGAGAAAATTCCCGACGGAATCCTTTTTGTGGCGCAGATAGCCCTTGAGCGTGATGCCACGCGGTACATCGAGTCCGATCTTCATCATCGCTTGGCGGAACAATTCACGATCTTCCGCTTTGTCAATTGCCTCGGCCGACGCGCCGATCAACTCGACACCGTACTTCTCAAACACGCCGCGCTTGCGCAGGCTAAGTGCTGTGTTGAGTGCTGTCTGGCCACCCATCGTTGGTAGCAGCGCAAAGACCTTGCCGAATGGGACGTTGGCTTTTTCGCGTACAATGATCTTTTCCACGAAGGACGGCGTGATCGGCTCGATATAAGTGGCGTCAGCTAAACCCGGATCGGTCATGATTGTCGCGGGGTTCGAGTTCACGAGAACCACGCGATATCCCTCGGCGCGTAGCGCCTTGCAGGCCTGCGCCCCAGAATAGTCAAATTCGCAGGCCTGACCAATAACGATAGGCCCTGCGCCGATGATCAAAACGGTGTGGATATCGTCTCTACGCGGCATTCACCTTATACCCAAAAAAAAGCCCTCACCGGATGCCGGGAGGGCCGACCGATTTCTGTCTTCAACTTCGCCATCGCAGCGTTCTCTCCTGGACCGGGTTGACGAACGGCACGCCAGCCGCCACCGACTCGGACCAAGCCTTCTTGAGGCGGTGGTACCATATCGCTGGCATATCTGCGTCCTGAATTAGCATCAAAGCGGGGTTGAATTTAAGCCCCTGGCGCTGGAGTTCTACCATCCGGCGATCATCGCCTAGGAACGTAGGCCCCAGCGCCATGAAGAATGGCTTGATGAAGCCGAGCCATGCCGGCCAGAAGAATACCTGGGTCACCTCGGTGGTTTCGGCATCACGCGGCGTACAGACCGTCAACCCGATAACGGCCAGTCGTTTGCCGGCAATGGTGCCCGAGATGTTCTCGAAGCGAGTGCTGGGTAGTTCAAAGGTGATCTCGGTAGTCAC
The DNA here is from genome assembly GCA_018970685.1 of Alphaproteobacteria bacterium. Lineage (GTDB taxonomy): Bacteria > Pseudomonadota > Alphaproteobacteria > Micropepsales > Micropepsaceae > Rhizomicrobium. The sequence continues at coordinate 3,563 of JAGWVX010000240.1, forward strand.
GTCACCGCCGAGTATCTTGTAAGCCTGCTTGCTGGGCTTGTGCCGGGTTATCATAAAACCATTCTGCAGAGGGGCATAATTCTTGGCTTTTTCACGAATTGGCACTCGCCACCACCAACGGCCGTGTACGAAGGGAGCGTGCGCCGGGTCCATCAGGCCGATGACCGCATGATCGATGCCGCAATGAAAGGTCTGACTTTCCACCCAACGTGGCTTAGCTCCTTTCAGGGGAACCTCCGGCGCCTCGCTCCGTGGCGGAGCATTCTCGCGGCCTGGCGCCGGCATGTAGACCCAAATGAGGCCATCGCGTTCGTGGACGGGGTAAGACCGCACACGGATCTTTGCCGGGTCCATGTCCTGTCCTGGGACAAGTGACGGAATGTGCGAGCAGACGCCGTCGGTCCTGAAGCGCCAGCCGTGATAGGGGCATTCCACGGTGCCGTCGGGCATTATCTTGCCCGAGGAAAGTGGCACTCCCCGGTGCGGACAGATGTCGCGGACGGCAAAGGCGCCACCGGCGGCAGTGCGGCCGATTAGGACAGGTTCGCCAAGCAACATCTCGCGCCGAATGGCGCCAGATTTGAGCGTTGCAGATCGCGCACCCAGATACCAAAGGTCGCGGAGGAAAACGTCCTCAGACATTGCAGCGGCTGCCTCTTTATGCCCCTCAAGAACTAGAGGCATCTCTCGGATTAACGCGGCCAAGAGACATTGTCGATATCGTCGTTCGCTGAAGGCATTATTTCGACGCTTTTGCCTTTCCGATGGGCTTTAGAAGGCTGTCGAGCGAGGTCAGGAACTGCACTCCTTTGTAGGCGGGTAATTTGTATGCCCAACCTGCTGCACGGGCATTGATTTCATGAGCTTCTTTTACAGCTTCTGGCTTTCCTGGGAGAGCGTCTGCAAAGACCCGCGCCCAGTAATCTCCGCCTTGCCTGAGGACGTCCGTGCTCACGATGAGGCCGTCGAAGGTCCTGGTTATCAGGCGCGAACTTTGCGTATCGAAGTCGAAATTCCCGGAAGGTTCAACGTCGTCGAAGGAGAAGCCGGCGAGAGCGTAGGCAACGTCGTCCGGGCCACCGGCATCGGTGACTTCACGGCCGCGCGGGATTGGCGATAAGGTGAAATCGGTATCGCTCGATTTGTCGCGCTTGACCGTGTAATAGGGGCCGGAAAGTGGGCGGACATCGACCTCTTGGATGCGGCTGTTGTCGATATCGGCAACCTTCATCCTCATCCAGTTGGTTTGACTGGCTTCCGGCTGGAACGGGCTTTTCACCAGCCAACTCTGGCTATC
>JAGWVX010000241.1 GCA_018970685.1 Alphaproteobacteria bacterium
TGGACAGGTACTGCCCCGTGCGTCAGGAGAGCGATGCCCAGGGGCCTTAATGGTACTCACCGGGAGCTGTCCCTGACCGGAGCCGTGGTTCCGGACATATGGCGCCCACCTGCACTTGCAGGCCCGTGAGGATCCACATCCAACGGCGGAGGCGGTCCTGTCTACTGCAATCGACAAATCCATCGTCCGAAAGGCCGCCAGAGCGCGGCGGGCGGAGCTCGCGCGCACCTTGCCGGATTTTGCGGAACGCATAGCCGGTTTCGCGCACGAACTCGCTGCGACGCCCGGCGCGGTCGTTTCCGGCTATTGGCCGATCCGCGACGAGGCCGATCCCAGCGCGCTGATGGCGATGTTGGCGGCGGCGGGGCATCCGCTAGCTTTGCCGCGCGTTGCCGCCCGCGGTGCGCCGCTCGCCTTCCATCGCTGGTCGCCGGGCGACGAGACGCTCATGGACATGTTCGGCCTCACCGAACCGCTCGCCGGCGCCGAAGTCCTCACGCCGTCGGTGCTGCTGGTGCCGCTGTTGGCCTTCGACGCCGCGGGATACCGGCTGGGCTACGGCGGAGGCTATTACGACCGCACGCTCGCCGGGCTACGATCGTCGGGCGATGTGCTTGCCGTCGGCGTGGCCTATGCAGGCCAGGAAGTCGGCGCGGTTCCGCACCACGATTACGATCAACGTTTGAATCTGATCGTCACCGAAAACGGCGTACGGCGTTTCACGCCCTGATGGCATAACGCTCCGCCAAATCGTTCTTCAGCTTCGTGCAGCTTTCGTAAAGTATGCCGTCCATGCCGGCGGCGCGCGCGCCGACGAGATTATCGGGATTGTCGTCGATCATCACGGAAGTGCCGGCGTGGGCGCTCATCCGCTCGAGCATTCGCGCATAATAGGCGGGGTCCGGCTTGGCCAGACCCTCTTCCGCCGACACCAGGATGGTGTCGAACAGCCGTTCGATCTTGTGTTCCGCCATGACGTCGCGCACGAACGGCACCACCGCGTTGGTGAGCAGGCCGACGCGATACGTCTGCCTCAGACTTTCGATAAGCTCCACGACCTCACCGTCGATCCGCACCAGGGCGTAGAATTCCGCCTCCAGCTGTTTCGCTGGGGCGCCGGTCAGCTTCTCGATCGTCGCGAACAGTTCGGCCTGGGACATCTTGCCGAGGTCGGCATCGTGCACGACGGTACGCTTGAACTCGACCGCGACGTCCGGCGCCATGTATTTCGGCAGGACAAAAGGGGCGATCTCCGAACAGATCACGCCGAAGAAATCGAAGACGATGGTTTTCATGTTTTTGTCACCAGACTCCGGGAAGCAAACGGTATCGCACACGCGCCGCATAATCGTCGTAGCCGGGCAGTCCCTTCCTCAACGTGCTCTCCTCGATGAAGATGCGTATTATCAGGAACGCGACGATGACCGGCAGTGCGGCCAGTCCCATCCATGAGCCCAGAAGAAGCGGCATGCCAAGCATGTAGACCAGCGCGCTCGCATACATCGGATGGCGGACGATACGGTACGGTCCGGTATCGATGACTTTCTGGCCGCGCTCCTCTTGAATTTTGATGACGGGCGCGGCGAAGGAATTTTCGCGGAAGGTCCACAATACGGCCAGAAATCCGATCGGAATGAGCACCGCGCCGGCATCGTTCAGCCACGACGGCATATGGGATGTCCCCCAGCGCTTGGCGTCGAGTCCCATCAGCGCCAGCCAGCCGTACCAAACGACGATCAGCACCGACATGAACACCTTGTCCCAGAGCACTTGTCCCTTTTGGTACGGGCCGCTCAGGCGCTCGCTGAGCAGTCCCGGGTCGTGCTGCGCCAGCCATGCCACCGTGACCACGGTACCGGCGATCATCTCGGCCAGGAATATCCATGCGCCCGGCCAGTCGAGCGTGCCCGCGGACCAGAACAACAACACGCCGATGAACGCCAGCCAGAACGCGGATTTGATGGTGTTTGCCCAGGTCATTTGAAGCCTCGGAACTGCTGGCCAGAGCGTTCTAATATGCTAAGACACGATCATGCACATCCTATTTATAGGGGACATCGTGGGGCGGCCGGGGCGCGATGTCGTCGCGGCCGAACTGCCGCGCCTTAAGGAAACCCTCAAACTCGACTTCGTCGTCGCCAACGGCGAAAATGCGGCGGGCGGCTTTGGTCTGACGCGCGCCATCGCCGACGATCTGTTCGCTTGCGGCATCGATTGCATCACCACCGGCAATCACTGGGCCGACCAGAAGGAAATCCTCGCCTTCATCGATCATGAGGACCGGATCCTGCGGCCGCGCAATTATCCGCCGGGCACGCCGGGCAAGGGCGCCTCTCTTTATGAAACGCGATCCGGCGCGCGCGTGCTGGTGATGAACGTTATGGGCCGAGTGTTCATGGATGCACTCGATGATCCTTTTGCCGCCGTTGCCGCCGAGCTTACCGCCTGTCCGTTGGGCGAGGGCGCCGATGCCGTCGTCGTCGACATGCATGCGGAAGCCACAAGCGAGAAAATGGCGATGGGCCATTTCTGCGACGGGCGCGCCAGCTTGGTTGTCGGCACGCATTCGCACATCCCCACTGCCGACGCCCAGGTCCTTCCCAACGGAACGGCCTATCAGACCGATGCGGGCGCCTGCGCCGACTACGATTCCGTGATCGGAATGGAGAAATTCGAGCCGGTGCAACGCTTCGTCAAGAAGATGCATTCGAGCCGCTTCACGCCGGCGCTGGGTCCGGCGACGCTGTGCGCCGTGTTCGTCGCGACCGACGCCAAAGGCTTCGCCATGCGTGTCGAACCGGTGCGCGTGGGCGGACGGCTGCGGCAGGCCCTCCCCGCCGTGTGAAGGCGGCGCGGTCGAAACCGCCGCCGATGTCTTCCGTAAAACCGCGCCGCAACGAACGCCGTCCTCGAGGCCGTCGCTCACCTGCCGAATTCAAATCGGAACTGTGAGTCGCGCCCCACAAAACTACGGAACCAGCCCTGATATTAACGCCCGTTGCGATTGTTCACGGATTGGTTATCCTGTTGCCAGCCGTTTGAAGCAATTCGAAGTCTTCACCTCTAGTGTCGGCCGGTTCTTGCTAGCTTTTTCTGAGTGGTGAAAATCTTCTATGACGGATGGACGGCCAGCCATACGATGTATTTGTGCGTTTCTTGCGCACCATGATGTTTTTCTTCGCGGGATGCGGAGATGACGGAACCGTTTGATCGCTCGCAAAAGAGTCTCAATCGCTCCCCGCTCGACGATCCTCGCGTCCTGAGCGGACCGTTCTGGGGCGAGCTGAGGGTGTTTCTTGCCGTCGCAAAGGCGAAATCGTTCAATCGCGCGGCCGAAGAGCTGAACATAAGCCAGCCGACGGTGAGCCGTCAGGTCAAACGGCTGCAGGACGTCATCGGCTCCCAGCTTGTCGTGCCGACGCAAAGCGGCATCAAGCTGACCGAAAAGGGCATGGAACTCGCCGCCTCGCTGCTCGCGCTCGACGAAAAGCTGTTCGAAATCTCCCGCGATCTGCAGGCCGAGACACGGGAAGCCGAAGGGCGCGTGCGGGTCAGCGTCACGGAAGCGCTGGCGGGTTTGTTTATCGTGCCGAACCTGGGCAAGTTCGGAGAGCAATACCCGAAAATCCATCTGCACATCCGCAATCCGAACAACATGACCGGGTTCCGCGAAAATCAGACCGACGTCATGATCGGTTACACGCCCGCGAACCAAGCCGGCGTCGTGTCGCAGCCGCTGGGACATGTTCACCTCATCCCGGTGGTGACTCATAGCTATGTGAAACGTTACGGCATTCCGACGCGAAAGAATCTCAAGTCACATTTCTTCATCGACAGCGAGTACTATTCCGCCCACACGAGCATTTGGGAAGATTGGCGCTCGGTGGTATCGCGCGGCGTCGTTGCGCACACGTGCGACAATTCGTTCGCTTACGGACTATTGGTGAAATCCGGGCTCGGGATCGGGTTGCTCGGCAGCTATACGCTCGCTGATCCGGCGGCGGTTCCGCTCGACCTTGACGTCCATATCGCGTTGCCGATCTATGTACTTGCGCTTTCCGAGCGGTTGCAGGCGCGGCCGGTCCGTTTGGTCTATGACTGGCTGTCGACGGTGTTCAGCCCGGACAATCCGTGGTTCGGTCCGGATCTCAATCTTCCGTCGTTGCCTCGGAAGGCTCTGTCTCAGACGATCGAGCAGTTGCTTGCAGGCCCAACGGAATAAGCGCGCGTATTTCTTCCGAGATGAAGCGCGTGCGTATCTTCTCCGATATGTCCAGATAGTGGTTGGCGGCATCCTCGAACAGTTCGGCGAGCTCGAGGGCGTTTGTCTCGTCGCAATCGACCAGCCGCCGCACCGCCTCGTTGTGAATGGCGGTTACCTGCTTGGCGTTGTTGTAGTAATCGCGCATGACGCGCCGATTTCTCGCGGCTTGACCTCTTTTCACCGGCTGACCTCGTATTTCGACGCGTAGTCCCACTCGCCTTCCGTCCGGAACAGCACGGCCGGCGGCGTCGCAAGCGTGATGGCGTTTTCCGGAACGTCGAGCTCTTTGATCAGTTCGACAAAGGGTTCGTCGTGGCCGGCATAGAACGCCGGCGGCTTGTCGGCGACCTGCTTGAAGCCGAGCAAGGTGCGCCAGACCCGGGCGTAGAGCGGCGAGGCATGGGTGATGACGCGGTTGTAACCCTTGCGCGCGATATGCTTAAAGACGAACTCCGCGGCGATTTTGAGGTTGCGCGGGCTGCGATAGGCCTTGCGGAAAGCCGAGCGTTCGATCTTGGCGAAATCCTTGAACCAGCGGATGCGCAGAGCGCCGACGGGCTCTTCGCCGCTGTAAATGATGACA
>JAGWVX010000242.1 GCA_018970685.1 Alphaproteobacteria bacterium
CCCCAGCAATATCGTCGGGATCATTCCCGTCTTCCAGTTGCGGCATCCTGAAATTACCCGCAGCCGCGCCAGCTATTACGTCGCGGCGCAATGGCAAAACGAGAATTCGATCGCGACGTTCAACTATATTCGCGTTTGGAACCATACGGACACCGTTGAACACACTATCGAACATCTTCCCGATATCAATGACGGGGTGGCGACCACGGTCAGCAATATGACGCTTACCCCCTTCAACGCGTCGGTTGCCTTGTGTAACGCCGGTGACGGACCCAGCACCACCCCACCCTATGACTGCAACACCATGATCCCGGTCGGCGGCGGCTTGATGACGTCCGGCCTTATCTCTAGCGAAGCAGATAGCTGGTTCGGTCCTGACGGATATAATGTCCACACGCTCAGCCGCGGCGTTGTCGACACCTCTCTGACAGAGGATTACAGCCTTAATTTCAAGTCGCACATTGCAGACCACTGGCATGTCAACTTGGATGCGCAATATACGTCAGCCAGTGCGTCCAACGTCGAGTTGTGGGGTGTCTTGGAGACGCATTTGAACGTCTTTGAGAAAACGGGTCTCGATCATCCGGCCGTGCAGTTCTACGAACCCGCAAACAACGCGATCAAGTCGAACTATCTTTACGCGGGAGAGACGTCTGGGAACGTAACGTCCACAGCGGACCCGAACGGTTACAACTGGCTTGCCACGCAGGACCAGGAGCATCAAGGCACGGGTGATGAGTACGCCACGCGCGCCGACGTTGCGTATGACTTCGATGATAGTGACTGGTTCAAGGACGTGAAGTTCGGCGCACGCTACTCATCGCGCAGTCAGACAAATGACATAAACCAAGCGAACTGGTCGGGCGTCTCGCCGGCCTGGGCTGGTCATGGCGAAAGCATTGTGGGGCAGATTGCCGGACCGAGCGTCTACCAACTGGATAATTATAAGAACTTCTATCGCGGCGGCGTCGTTAAAGGTTCGAATACGTCCTTCGTCTACGTCAATTCGAATCTCCTGTTGAACTACAACGCCTTTACCAACCTCTTCAAAACGGCGCCGTATTTGCAGGGTTCGTTATGGCAGCCGCGCACCACGCTGTACGGGCCGAATGACATCTCGGCTATCACAGAGAGGACGATGGACCTTTACACCCAGCTCGATTTTGAACACGACTTCAGCAACGGCATGTCGATCGATGGGAACATCGGTGTTCGCTATGCCAAGACCGACCTCTCTTCCACGGGCCAGATTGCCTACCATCCTTTCAACGCCAAACCTGCGTGCACACCATCGGCTATCACGACGGTGTACGCATGCTCTCACAACTCTCCGCAAGACTTCCTGCCCGAAACGGCGGCCTACGTCTCTCAATCAGCGACGGCACAAGACATCAAGAACGGCGACTCGCACTGGCTGCCGTCTTTTAACCTGAAGTGGAACTTGAACGATGAAATGCTGTTCCGCTTTGCCGCCAGCGACGGCTTGACGCGTCCGAACGTTCAGGACGAGCGCGCAGGTCAAGTTTACGCGGCCAATACCACGTTAGTGCCGTGGCCGACTGGTCATATGCCCGGCATCAACGACGGCGTGCAAAACATTACGCTTTCGTCAATTGGCGTCACGGGCGGCAACCCGGACCTGAAGCCGATGACCGCCCGCAGCTACGATATTTCGTATGAGTGGTATTTCCACGGCGGCTACACCTCGATCGGCGGTTTTTACAAGAGCCTTCACAACCTCATCTACTACGGCACACAGACTATCGGCTCAAAAACCCTGGATGGCGCAACTGTCCCGATCGTCTATTCGGGTCAGGTCAACGCAAATGCGGCGAAGGTCAAGGGTTTCGAGGCGGAATACCAGCAGTTCTACGACTTCTTGCCCGGCATTCTCTCGCACCTTGGAACCCAAGCCAATTTCACCTTTATCGATGCCGCGCTTTCAGAGCCTCCTACGGGCTGCACCACGCCGGGCGGCGGGCCTTGCCGCTTCGGTTTGAAGGATCTCTACGGTCAATCTAAGTACATCATGAACCTGATCGGCATCTATCAGGATGAGACATGGGAAGTGCGCGTCGCTTATGACTGGCGGAGCAAATATCTCGTCTCATACTCCGATTACATGACCGGCAACCCGATTTTCAATTCACCGGCGGGTTTCCTGGATGGTTCTATTAAGTACAACATCAACGACAACCTTCAGCTCCGCGCGTCGTTCGAGAACATCCTCGACACGAAGAACAAGGCGATGATGCTGATAAATGCGAACAATCAGTACTTGAATCGCTACAGCGTCATCAACGATCGACGGGCGATATTTGGCCTTCGGTACCAGTGGTAATTTTCGAACGACAAGGTGCGGGGGGATACCCCCGCACCTATTCCTTTTGACCTTGGGGACGTACAAAGCGAGACTTAGACAAGCAAAAGCTTTGGAAATAAGAATTGTGCCAAAGAGAAAGAGGCAAGCATGAAACGACTCATTCTCATCGCCGCGGCAACGTTTGCCCTGAGTGTTTGCGCAACCGCCGGCACGTCGGATTATCAGGCTGCGAGCAGTCCGGGCAGCCCCGGCTATTTCACTGCGCCGGCCGACAACGGCCGTTGGACGGTCGGCTATACGGGCTCCATCGGTATGAGTCGTAAAGACGTGGCGGAAGCGGCCATGCGGCGTGCGGCCGAATTCACCGCTGAGCAGGGCAAGGAATGGTTCGCCGTGATCGACAGTGAAACCAAAAGAGTAGAAGTCAAAAACGACGCAAACGACGTTGCATCTCGAGGTAGCCATTTCCTCGGCACCGGCGCCGAGGCGGGCGGTAGCCCAGGCGAGGCTGATGCTCCAGGAGTCGGGTCCTTCGGCGGCGGTGTCCTAGAAGGAAGTACGCCCGTTCCGAATCAGATGATGGAGCATTGGAGACCACGGAACGTCTACCAAACCGCCCTGCTCATTCAGCTGGGCTCGGGCGACAAAGGCTCGTTCCCGGGGCTCGATCATACGCCGCAAATCTTCCCGGCCGCGAAACCGGCTCCAGGCGGAGCGCATAACTGAGATCGCCACAAAACTCCTAGAAACGCCGGATCAACGGACGCAACCGCACCGAGACCGTCTCGGTGCGGTGTATCGGCAACTCGATGTCGTGGCGGGAGAACAGTGTCGATACTTCGCAAGTATCCGGCATAGTGCCCAGCACCGGTAGTTCGCACCAGTCTACGCCGCCGGAGGGATGACAGAGCGCTCTTCGACGCCATATCGATTGCGCCCTGTTCAACTTCATGAACCGCCTGGTTGAAGGTCTTAGACTGGACGCCGGACCCGACTATTACCAAGTCTCCGCTCAACGCCTGCACGATCACGGCTATGCCGGGCTGACAAAACTGCGTGGCAATTGACCTGCAGCGGCCGCGATCAGGTGCTCGCCCCCGATCGAACCGTCGCCGGATTAACCAGTCGAACGACAGCGCTCCTGGTCTTGACGTAAATCCGGCCGTGGCGTGAGGTCAAAGTTCCATGCGACTTTACACGATTCAGCATCCGGCACTCAAATAAATCAACCCATCACGGCCTAATCGCTTCAACCGAGAACACTTTGCGCCGGCGGCATTGCGTTCCAGAACCGACGTACCTCGCTATTGTGATCTTTCGCGATGCGAAGTGGATCGTCGAAAATCAATTGTGTCCGCTCGTTCAGCTCGAAGCGAGGCCAGCTCGGAATACCATGATGGTTGGGATCACCCGTACGCGCGAACGCGACCCAGGAGGCCGATAGCGCCTCACAAAGTTCGCGACCGATCCGCGTGCCCGCGCCGACGACGGGGTCACGCACATTGCGAAGAGACGCGGAGACATCTGTGCCGTGGACGGCGCCGAACAATCCATCGAACGCCGGCGTCGCCCAATCCCATTCATACACGTAGACGGGCGCGCGCAACTGCGCGGCCTTCCGTTCGGCCTGTACATAGGCAAAGCGACGAAAGCCCGCATCCGTCACGATCTGTGCCTGGAGCAGAAACGGCGATTTGTCCGGCCATATGCTTCGATAGAGGCCCCGAATGTCCTTTGCGACGGCACCGTAGCGTTCCTCCAAGAGCCGCTTCAAGCCGTTTTCGTCTAGGTCGAAATTGTTGAAAAACAGGCCCGCATCATCCAACGTCGTCGAGACGATAAGCGGCACATCCGCGCTCTCCTCGGGTGCTACCGGATCGAAAGGATGGTGCGGAAGATACCGACCGTCGAGGACGGGCAAAAAGAACGGCGCGCCGGTCTTGGCTTGGGCGGCGAGCAGATTCTTCCAGGGCACATCCTGAATGTCCGCAAGGCGCGCCTTTTTCAGGCCGAGTTCTCCCATAAGAGCGGCGGCGGCACGCGCCGAGTCTTCGCGCGTCTGCAGGCGCAACAGCGAACCGCTTTGCACGGCGGCGCGTCCGAATAACCCCTTCGCGGCGGGCGTTCCGAGCAACACGCTGGTTTTCCAGCCGCCGCCAGATTGCCCGAAGATCATTACCTGACCGGGATCACCGCCGAATTCCGCGATATTGTCGCGAACCCATTCGAGCGCCAAGACGAGGTCCATCATTCCGCACACCCCCGCCGAGGCGAAGTGTTTGGGAGCGCCGATGTCAATGAGGTTGAGGAAACCAAAACTTGCCAGACGATGTGTGACCGTGACGACGACAACGTCGGCGCGACGCGCGAGTTGCGCGCCGTCATAAATCGACGCATTGCCGGAGCTGATGGCGAACCCCCCGCCGTGAAACGACATGAGCACGGGACGTTTTCCCCCGTCGCGTAGACCTGGCGTCCAGATGTTCAAGTGCAGGCAAT
>JAGWVX010000243.1 GCA_018970685.1 Alphaproteobacteria bacterium
TTTGCTGGATTTGTTCGAAGCGCTGATCGCCGCAGACGATCTCGCGGGATGGAATGGCCTTGGGGTGGTGGTGCAGGCGTATCAGAAACGTGCGCTCCCGACGTTAACATGGTTGATCGATCTGGCGCGGCGAACCGGCCATCGCATTCCGATACGCTTAGTGAAAGGCGCGTATTGGGATACCGAGGTGAAGCGCGCCCAGGAAGCCGGGTTGGCCGATTATCCGGTGTTCACGCGCAAGGTGGCAACCGATACCTCCTATATCGCCTGTGCCCGCACGATGCTGGCAGCCCGCGACACGATTTTTCCACAATTCGCGACGCACAACGCGCACACCTTGTCGGCCGTTGAAGTGTTGTCGGGCGGCAAGGGGGACTTCGAATACCAGCGGCTGCATGGCATGGGTGAGTCGCTTTACGAGCTCTATCACGAGGTGAAGAAGGCTTCCGCCGTAGGGGCCGGTACGCGCATCTATGCTCCGGTCGGCAGCCACGAAGATCTGTTGGCTTATCTGGTGCGTCGCCTGCTGGAGAACGGCGCTAACACGTCTTTCGTCAACCGCATGGCGGATGATGAAGCGCCGATCGAAACGCTTATCGCCGATCCCGTGGCACAGATGGCCAGAGAGACGCCGCGTCGCAATCCGAACATCCCGTTGCCGAAAGACATGCTGCCCAACAGGTTAAATTCTTCCGGATTTCTATGGAGCGATCCCAGTAGCAGTGAACCGGTGCGTATCGCCATGCTTGAAGCCCTGTGCGAATCGGTAACGGCCGGTCCGATCATCGCCGGCGCGCGGCGCGGGGGCCAATCCGCCCCCACATTCGACCCCGCCGACCGTCGGCGGTTGATCGGACGGGTCACGCTGGCGACGCAGCAGGACGCGCTGGACGCGCTCAACTGCGCCCACCGCGCGCAGCGCGCCTGGGACGCCGTCGGCGGCAGCGCGCGCGCGGCAATTCTTGAGCGCGCAGCCGACCTCTACGAGAAAAACCGTGTGCGGCTGATGGCGTTGGCCGTTCGTGAGGGCGGCAAGACGCTTGCCACGGCGCTCGGTGAATTGCGCGAGGCCGTGGATTACCTGCGCTATTATGGTGGCGAGGCCCGCCGGCTTTTTTCCGAGCCGATGCCGATGCCCGGGCCGACAGGCGAATCCAACGAATTGACGCTGCACGGCAAAGGCGTATTCGCCTGTATCAGTCCGTGGAACTTTCCTCTGGCCATCTTCACCGGGCAGGTTGCCGGCGCGTTGGCTGCCGGAAACGCGGTCCTCGCCAAGCCTGCGGGCCCGACACCGCTTATCGCGGCGGCAGCGGTTAACCTCCTGCATGAGGCTGGCGTGCCGAAAGAAGTGCTGCACCTCTTGCCGGGCAGCGGATCGAAACTTGGCGGTGTGCTGTTCCCTGACACGCGGCTATCGGGTGTGGTTCTGACGGGCTCGACGGAAGCGGCGATGGTTATCAACCGCGCTCTAGCCGCGCGCAACGGCCCCATTGCGACCGTACTTGCGGAAACCGGCGGGCAAAACGCGATGATCGTGGATTCGACAGCGTTGCCGGAACAGGTCGCACGCGACGCGGTCACATCAGCTTTCGACAGCGCTGGCCAACGCTGCTCGGCGCTGCGGGTGCTGTTCGTGCAGGAGGACGTCGCCGACAAAATGCTCGACATGATCCTGGGCGCCATGGACCAACTGACGGTCGGCGATCCGATGGAGCCGACAACCGACATCGGTCCGGTCATCGACGAGGCATCGCGCGAAACGCTGGAACTACACGCAGCGCGGATGACTCGCGAGGCGAAGTTGCTGCGCAAATTACCCCTGAGGCCCGAACATGAAGCTGGCGTTTTCTTTTCGCCGCACGTTTTCGAAATCGCCTCCATCGCGCAACTTGAGCACGAGGTGTTCGGCCCGGTGCTGCACGTGGTGCGCTATGGCGCCGGTAGGCTCGACAAGGTCTGCGAGGCGATCAACGCCACAGGATTTGGATTAACGCTCGGCATTCACAGTCGCATCACCGAGACCGCCGCATTCGTGCGCGAACGCGTGAATGTCGGCAACATCTATGTCAACCGCAACCAGATCGGCGCCGTCGTCGGCGTACAGCCGTTTGGCGGTGAGGGGCTCTCGGGGACAGGCCCCAAAGCCGGCGGACCGCATTACATGCTGCGGTTCGCACTCGAACGCACCTTCACCGTAAACACCACGGCGTCGGGTGGCAACGCGGCGTTGCTCAGCTCGAGCTAAATCAGCGGGTCGCGATGGCGGCGAAACAGGTTTGGCCGCGTTCGGTCAGCCGTTCGCAGACTTGGCGAGCCTCGCGCTCCAGGAATGGGCCGAAGCGCGCGCGATAGAGCAGGTGTCCATCGATCGACTGGAACGGCACCACGATGCGCTGGGCCTGCCCCAGAACATCCATGGATTTCTCGGCATAAGATGCGAGTTGAGCCCGCGCCTGATCGATGTCCGTGAAAGCGCCGATCTGAATTGTCCAATCGTGGACGCCAAGCGATGCCAAAGCGATCCCGTTGTCGCCGACATCGCCTTCGCCGGTTTGCACTTCCGGCCGCAGGATGGGCTTGGGCACCACATGTTTGGCCTCAGGCTGATAAGACGCGACCATGGCATTCTGTATCTGCGCCGGCCTCGGTGCCGGTGTTACTACCGTATTGTCGACGTAATCCCCGTCGGTGCGGGTTTCGGCAGTTTCCTCGTCTTCGACGCCGTTGTCAGCTACGACGGTAGGGCTTGGTGCAGGTAGCACATTCGGCGGCAGCGGCGTCATCGTGTTCATGGCTACGGCAGTGGTCTGCCATGGAACTGACCCATGGGCCACAAGCGTGGGGTTTTGCGCGATCTTCTCGAACGTGTCGTCAAGCAAGGCCATCATTTCCTTGTCGCGGCGCGGCGCCGTCCGCCCGCCCATGACCACGCCAATGATCTGCGATCCGTTGCGTACGACCGATGTGACGAGGTTGAAGCCCGAGGCCGCCGTGTATCCGGTCTTCATGCCGTCGGCACCGGGATAGTGCTTCAACACATTGTCGTAACCGGCATAATGATAGCCGTGATAGACGAAGTCCTCTGTCGCGAAGAAATGGAAATATTGCGGGAAATCATAGGCCAGATGCCGCGCCAGGACAGCCAGGTCCCTGGCGGTCGTAATCTGCAAGCGATCGGGCAGGCCAGATGCGTTGTGGTAAAACGTATCATGCATGCCGAGCGCGCGTGCCTTGGCGTTCATCAGCTCCGCGAAATGCGCTTCCGTGCCGCCGATTGACTCGGCGATAGCCACGGCAACATCATTGGCGGAGTGGACGACTATGGCTTTGATGGCCGTTTCCACTGGGATCGTCTCGCCCGGGCTGACACGTAAATTGGTCGCCGCCTGATGCGCCGCGTGCGCCGAGAAAGTCAGTGGCGTTGCCATCGTCATCTGGCCCTTCTTCAAGGCATCGAAGAGCATGTACAGCGTCATGAGCTTCGTCAGCGAGGCTGGATGGCGTTCGGCGTCCGCGTTGCGGGCGTACAGAACCTTGCCAGTCTCGCCGTCAACGATCAGCGCGGCATCCTTCGCCGGGTCTGTAAGGCTGGCAGGTATGGCATAGTGACGGTGATGGTAATGCCTGGCCTCGGCGGGAGACGACACCACGGCACCCAGCGCCACAATTAGCGCTAGAATCGCTAACGGCCCCACTTTCGCGGTCCGACTGACTCGGTCACGCGATTGGTTAAACATCCACAGCCCCAAACTCCCGGGTTGCTGGCCTCTACATTGTCGCAATGAGACCAAATCATGGCTCCAGGTGCAAGCCCGAATAGGAAATTGACTTTAACCTATCGGCATTTACGGGTGGTTAACTGGTGTGATTGGGTGTCATTGGTGCGGCGCAGCAAAATTGGCTTGACTTTCGTTATGGTGCGATGCATATAAATCATGTTGCACCGCAGCAGGCGTTGACGCTGGTCCCTAAGACGGTGCGCCACGACAGAGAGGTAAGAACAATGGCGAAATCGGCAAAAGCGGCCGGCGACAAAGTTACCGACGCCGCAGAAAACATTGAGACGGCAATGAAGAACGGCACGGAAGCCCTAAAGGTTGGCTTTGAAAAGGCCGTGAAGAACTACGATCAGATCGTCGGCTACGGCAAGGAAACGGTCGAGGCTTATGTCAAATCAGCCAACGCCGCCGGCAAGGGCGCCGAAACGCTGCACAACGAGCTTTACACTTATTCTAAGCAGTCGGTCGAAGAATCGATTGCAGCTGCGAAGGCGCTCATGAGCGCGAAATCGGTGCACGAGGCGTTCGAGCTCCAGAGTGATTTCGCAAAGACCGCGTTCGAGGCGTATGTTAGCGAGGTCACGAAACTTTCCGAGCTCTTCGTTTCGACGACGAAGGAGGCCTTCGAACCGCTTCAAGGCCGCGTTCAGGCCTGGGTCGAAGTGATGCAGAACGCTCGCGCCGCCTGACACGGCACTCCGCCTAAGTACAAATAAAAAGGGCCCGGGACGTGCTTCCGGGCCCTTTTCCATTTATCGCCGCTATATAAACTCTACGTCGAGACGCCTGTTGCGGAAGCTTCCTTTCATCATCTTATAATACGGTACACGTCAGGTACGGCTATGGCGGACAAGCGCAACCAGCAAGGACAGGATGTGGGCGGCGGAAGCGGGGTAAATGCGCCCGGGACCGGCGTCGTCACGAAAACGCGTC
>JAGWVX010000005.1 GCA_018970685.1 Alphaproteobacteria bacterium
GAGTGTTCCAGTCCGTCAGCAGGCCGACATAGGCTTTCAGCCTGGCCAATGTTTCACGTGAAACACCCGTGGCCGCCGCGAATTCCTCCGGCCCGAAGGGCCCTTCAAGCCGCGCGGGATTTGACATGGGCCAGCACCAAGGTCAGAGCCGCCGGCGTAACGCCATCGATACGGGCCGCCTGCCCCAGCGTGGCCGGCCGGATAGCGGACAGCTTCTGCATCGCCTCGGCCGACAGGCCACAGACGGCGGAATAATCCAATTCCTCCGGAAGATTGAGAGCCTCGTCTCGCCGGAACGCCAGAATGTCCGCCTCCTGCCGGTCCAGATAGCCGGCGTACTGCGCGTCGATCTCCAGCTGTTCGACGACATCCCCGCCAAAGGCCTTCAAGGCTGGCCAGATGCTCGCCAGAACCGGAAAATCGACCTCCGGCAGACTGAGCAGCTCCAGCGCCGTCCGCCGCGTTCCATCGAGCCGGACCGTAATGCCCCGCTTCTGGGCTTCGTTCGGCGTGAGGTTCAGGCTGCCCATCCGCGCCCGGGCCTTATCCAGCCGGGCCATCTTGTCGGCAAAGGCCGTCCGGCGCGCGCGCCCCACCAATCCAGCCTTGTCGAAGACCGGCGTCAAGCGTTGATCGGCATTGTCGGCCCGCAGCGTCAGCCGGTATTCGGCCCGCGACGTGAACATGCGGTATGGCTCGCTGACGCCTTTGGTCACCAGATCGTCGATCAGCACCCCGATATAGCCGGAGGCCCGGTCCAACACCACCGCGTCGGAGCCAGCCGCGGCCCGCGCCGCATTCAGCCCCGCCATAAGCCCCTGGGCGGCCGCTTCCTCATAGCCGGTCGTGCCGTTGATCTGACCCGCCAAATAGAGCCCCGGCACGCGCTTGGTCTCCAGCGACGGCAGAAGCTCCCGCGGATCCACGAAATCGTACTCGATGGCATAGCCCGACCGGCGAACCGTCACTTTCTCCAAGCCCGGTATGCTCTCCAGCAGCGCGTGCTGTACGTCCTCGGGCAGGGAGGTGGAAATTCCGTTGGGATAAACGGTGTCGTCGTCCAGACCCTCGGGCTCCAGGAAGATCTGGTGGCTGTCGCGATGGGCGAAGCGCACCACCTTGTCCTCGATGGACGGGCAATAGCGCGGCCCGCGGCCTTCGATTTGGCCGGAAAACAAGGGCGCCCGGTGCAGGTTCTCGCGGATGACGGCATGGGTCCGTTCCGTCGTTCTTGTGATATGGCAGGCGATCTGCGGTGTGCCGATGGCGCTGGTCAGGAACGAAAAGGGTGAGGGCGGGTCGTCGCCGTGCTGGACCTCCAGGCTCGCCCAATCGATGGTCCGGCCATCGAGGCGGGGCGGGGTGCCGGTCTTCAGACGCCCCATGACGAAACCCAGCCCATACAGCGTGTCCGACAGCCCGATCGAGGGTGCTTCTACGCCGTCCCCATGAAATTCGGAGCGCCCGGCGACCGCTCGTCCGGCTGCGATCTTCCGCTCTCCGCAATGGATCAGACCCTTCAGGAAAGTTCCGGTGGTCAAAACCACAGCGGCAGCGGCCAGCGCTTCGCCGCTCGCGGTCAGGACGCCAACAACACGGCCGTCCTTGAGAATCAGATCTTCGGCGGCGGCTTCCAGAATTTCCAGGTTCGCCGTTGCCCCGAGCGCCGCCTGCATGGCCTGGCGATAAAGCTTGCGGTCGGCCTGGGCGCGAGGTCCGCGCACCGCGGGACCCTTTCGCCGGTTGAGCACGCGGAACTGGATTCCAGCCGCATCGGCCACCCGGCCCATCAGCCCATCGGCGGCATCGATTTCGCGCACCAGATGGCCCTTGCCGACGCCGCCGATGGCGGGGTTGCAGGACATCTCGCCCAGCGTGGCTCGCTTGTGGGTGAGCAGCAACGTCGTCGCTCCGGCGCGCGCCGATGCGGCCGCTGCTTCGCAACCCGCATGGCCTCCGCCGATGACGATGACGTCGTATCCGTTCATGGGCCGCTCAATAGGCGAGGGGCCCGAGCGGAGCAAGCGTTGGGCAATGTTTCACGTGAAACAGTCATTTCCCAATGCAGAAATCGCGGAAGATCACGTCCAGCAGGTCTTCCACATCGACCCGCCCCGTGATGCGCCCGATCGATCGCAATGCCAGACGCAGGTCCTCGGCAAACAGCTCCGGCTCCTGTGCCGCCATCGCCCGTCCCAGCGCATCGACGGCTTCGGCAAGGGCCTGACGGTGCCGGGGGCGCGTTAGCATGGGTGCGTCGCCGGCGCTCTCCAGCCGCTCCTTCGCCTTGGCCGCGATAGCGGCAATCACCGCCTCCAGGCCCTCGCCGGTCTTGAGCGACAGCGCCAGTCCGTCTCGACGCGAAGGCCAGGGCAGGTCGGCCTTGTTCCATACCGTCAGCAACGATTTTTTAACCATATCTTTCGGCAAAAAGTCTGCAAAACTGGCGTCGCTGCCGTCGAGCAGCAGCAGCACCAGATCCGCGGCTTCCGCCCGCGCCAGCGCCCGCCGCACGCCCTCGGCTTCCACCGCTTCCGCCGCCGCTCTCAGACCCGCCGTATCCGCCAAGATCACCGCATAGCCGCCCAGGTCGAGGCGCACCTCGATCACATCGCGCGTCGTTCCCGCCGTTTCCGAGACGATAGCCACGTCGCGTCCCGCCAGCGCGTTGACCAGCGAACTCTTTCCCGCGTTCGGTGGACCGATCACCGTCAGGAACAAACCTTCCCGCACCAGCTCGCCGCGCCGCGCGTCGTTCAAATGGGCCCCAATCGCCTGGCGGACGGCTTCGGCGGCATGCCGCATATCCGCCAGCATGCCCTCCGGCAACTCCTCATCCGAAAAGTCGATGGAAGCTTCCGCCCAGGCCAGCGTCTTCAGCAGCTCCGTGCGCCAACTTTCGTAAAGCGTGCTCAGCGCGCCGTCATATTGCCGCAAGGCCTGGCGCCGTTGCGCCTCGGTCTCCGCCGCCACCAGATCGGCAATCGCCTCGGCCTGCGTCAGGTCGAGTTTGCCGTTCAGGACCGCTCGGCGGGTGAACTCGCCACCCTCGGCCGGCCGGCAGCCGGGCAGGGCGCTCAACGCCGCGGCCAGCGCCTCGATAATCGCCCGCCCGCCATGAACCTGGAACTCCGCAACATCCTCGCCGGTCAAACTGTGCGGCGCCGCGAACCACAGCACCACCGCTTGGTCGATCACCGCCCCATCGGCTCCATACAGCGCCCGCAAGACGGCCCGCCGCGCCGCTGGAATACCCTTTTTCGTCAAATGCTTGATGCAATCGCCCGCGCCTGGCCCCGAAACCCGCACGACCGCCACACCGGCGCGGCCCGCCGCGCTCGCCAGGGCAAAGATCGTCTCACCCATCAGCGTCTGGGCTCATCCTTCTTCGGCGCCGCCGCCCGTTTGGCGCTGTCCCATAGGAATTTCTGGAACTGCTCGACCCCACCCATCGGCATCCAAGCCCGCATCATCGCCTCGGGATCGCTGGTATCGAAGGCCGCCATCATCCGCTTTTGCAGCTCTGCGACAAATTTCTCCTGCAGCTTGCTCACGTCCGGCAGCCCCATAACCTTGCGGGCTTCCTCGGCCGTCATATCGATTTCGACGTTCACCTTCATCATCAACCGCCTTCCAGCTTGTGAGCGCTTGCTTCCCCGCGCTAAAGGAAGCTTGGTCTAGATCAATCCCTCAACGCAATGCGCGCGTGGGGCCGGCGTAAAGCGCGCGCTACTTGGAAAAAAAGAGATGAGCACCAACCGCCTCGCAGAGGAAACAAGCCCGTATCTGATCCTGCACAAGGACAACCCCGTCGATTGGCGTCCCTGGGGGGCCGAGGCCTTTCAGGAAGCCGAAACCACCGGCAAGCCGATCCTTCTGTCGATCGGTTACACGGCCTGCCACTGGTGCCACGTGATGAATCACGAAAGCTTCGCCGACGCCGACACCGCGTCCGTGATGAACGACAATTTCATCAACGTGAAGGTCGATCGCGAGGAGCGCCCCGACATCGATCAGCTCTACCAGGCTGCTGCGCAGACCATGGGCTACCAGGGCGGCTGGCCGCTCACGGTTTTCCTCAATCCGCGCGGCGAGCCGTTCTTCGTCGGCGGCTACTTCCCCAATGAAGACCGCTACGGACAGCCGCCGTTCAAAACGGTGCTCGCCGACGTCTCCCGTTTGTATCGCGAGCAGGCCGACACCGTCTCCGCCAACGCCGGCAAGGTTTCCGAGGCGTTGTCCGCTATGTGGTCGCGCGATCTGCGCGGCCCGCTCGACCCGCGCATCCTCGACGTCCTCTCCGTTCACGTCGCGCAGCGCTTCGACATCTTCTACGGCGGTCTGAGCGGCGCTCCGAAATTCCCCAATGCACCGCTCATCGAGGTTTTGTGGCGCGCCTATCTGCGCAGCGGCGCCATGCAGTTCCCGCAGCTGGTGCAGACCTCGCTCGACGCCATGTGCCTGTCGGGATTCTACGACCACGTCGGCGGCGGCTTTCACCGCTACACCGTTGACGAGCGCTGGCTGGTTCCGCATTTCGAAAAAATGCTCTACGACAACGCCCTTCTCGTCGACACGCTGACGCTGGTCGCTCAGCACAACCGCGTGCCGCTATACCTGACGCGCATCGAAGAGACGCTCGGCTGGGTGCAGCGCGAGATGATGGTGGGCGACGGATTTGCCGCCAGCATCGACGCCGACGTCAACGGCGAGGAGGGGGCTTATTACCTCTGGAGCGAATCCGAAATCGACGCCACCCTGATGGGCACCTTCGCCCAGCGCTTCAAGGATGTTTACAACATCCGGAAAGACGGCGCTTTCATGGGGCGCAACATCATCCACCGTCTCGGCAATCTGCCTTATCCGCTGCCGGAAGCGGACGAAGCGTTGCTCAAGCGCCAGCGCGAGCTGCTGCTCGCCGCCCGCAGCCAGACGCGCAGCGCGCCGATCCGCGACGACAAGGTGCTCGCGGATTGGAACGGCATGATGATCTCCGCCTTCGCCAATGCGGGCCGCGCCTTCAATAATCCGGGTTGGGTCGGCGTTGCGGCGCGCGCCTTCGACTTCGTCGCCAAGACGATGAGCGACGGCAACCGCCTCTACCATTCCTGGCGCGACGGAAAACGCGGCCATATGGGCTTCGCCGACGATTACGCGCATATGACGCGTGCCGCACTCGCGCTGTGGGAGGCCACCGCCGACAAGCGTTATCTCGACAACGCCAAACATTGGACTTTGGTGCTGAACGAGTTCTTCGCCGATGCCCGCACCGGGGCCTATTACCAGTCGGCCATCGACGACGCGCCGCTGCTGCATCGCGCGCTGACGGTCTACGATCAGGCGACGCAGAGCGCCAACGGAACGATGATCGGCGTGCTTGCCAAGCTCTATCTCGCCACCGGCGAACAGGCCTACCGCGATCGCTCGAACGCCATCATCAACGCTTTCGCCGGCGAAGTCGGCCGCTCCTTCCTCGCAATGGGCTCTTATCTGAACGGCTTGGAGACGGTGCTGGCCGGGCTGCAGATCGTCATCGTCGGCCCCAAGAACAGCTCCAAGACGGTGGAGCTGGTCAACGCCGTCTATGGCCGCAGCGTGCCCAACCGCCTTGTCATGGTGGTCGAGCCGGACGAGGTCCTGCCCGAGACCCATCCCGCCTACGGCAAGAAAATGGAGAACGGGCAGCCTACCGCCTATGTCTGCCAGCATCAGAACTGCTCGGCGCCGATCTCCAACGCCGTGACCCTCAGTCAGGTATTGCAGCTGCCGGCGCGGCCGCCGCAGGGCGCACGGCCGCAGTAGCCCGCGCGACGCTGGCCTGCCGCCATCGGTCCGTCTAACCTCCGTCGCGAGGTTGGACGGAGCCTAGCGCCGATGTCAGGACAAGAGATCACGATCAACGGGCCGGACGGCTCTTTCGCCGGCTATCTCGCAACGCCCGCCGCCGGGCGCGGCCCCGGCGTTGTCGTCATTCAGGAGATCTTCGGCGTCAATGCGGTGGTCCGCGCCGTAGCCGATCAGCTGGCCGCCAGCGGTTTCTTCGCACTTGCTCCCGATCTTTTCTGGCGTCTCGAGCCCGGTGTGCAAATTACCGACAAAACAGAGGCCGAATGGCAGCGCGCCTTCGGACTGATGAACCGCTTCGACGCCAATCTGGGCGTCAAGGATATCCAAACCACCGTCCGGCACCTGCGCGGCATCTGCACGGGCAGGGTGGGCGCGGTCGGCTATTGCCTCGGCGGCCTGCTCGCTTATCTCACTGCCGCGCGCACCGATTCCGAAGCGACCGTGGGTTTTTACGGCGTGAACATCCAGAATTTTCTCGGCGAAGCCGCAGCCATCAAAAATCCGCTGATGCTGCATATCGCCGGCAAGGACGAATACACGCCGCCCGAAGCTCAGAAGAAAATCGTCGACGGGCTGGCCGGCAATTCGCATGTCACCGTCCATCAATATTCCGGAATGAATCACGCCTTCGCGCGGCCCGGCGGCAAGCATTACGACCAAGCCAACGCCGGACTCGCCAACAGCCGCACGGCGACGTTCCTCCGTCAGCATTTGAGTTGACCTGCGGTCCTAAGCGGCATTGAACATTCACGCCACGCGATCACCTTCCTGTGGCGGACGGAAGATCGCCGCGGTGTGCCGCGAGGTCGGGCCGAAGATACGCCCTCGATTTTCGAGGTTCGCATAAGAGGCGACGTTTTCCAGTTCAAACAATCGCTTAGGTAACCATCATGAAAGCCATCCGCTTCGCCAAGACCGGCGGTCCCGCAGTTCTTTCCTTCGACGAGGTGGAGCTTGCGCCGCCCGCGCCCGGCCAGGTGCGCCTCCGGCACACCGCCATCGGCGTCAATTTCATCGACACCTATCAGCGCTCCGGCCTCTACAAGCTGCCTTTGCCTTCCGGGTTAGGCTCCGAGGCCGCCGGCGTTGTCGAGGCGCTCGGCCAGCGCGTGACAAATCTGAAGGTCGGCGACCGCGTCGGCTATTGCACCGGGCCGGTCGGCGCTTATGCCGAGGCCAACAACGTACCGGCCGACCGCGTCGTGAAACTTCCCTCCGGCGTCGGCGATGAGACCGCCGCGGCCGCGCTGTTGAAGGGCATGACCGCGCACTATCTGCTGAAGCGCACTTTCCCGGTGCAGCGCGGCCAGATCGTTCTGATCCATTCCGCCGCCGGCGGCGTCGGTTTGATCGCCGGCCAATGGGCCAAGCATCTCGGCGCTACCGTGATCGGCACCGTCGGCTCCGACGACAAGATCGCGCTCGCTAAGGCGCATGGCTACGACCATGTGCTCAATCTGCAGAAGGACGATTGGGCGGCCTACATCCGCGAGGTGACGAAGGGCGAGGGCGTGCCGGTGGTCTACGACTCCGTCGGCAAGGACACCTTCATGGGCTCGCTCGATTGTCTGGCAGTGCGCGGCATGATGGTCAGCTTCGGCAATTCGTCTGGCGCCGTGCCAGCCATTGAACCCGCTATCTTAAGCGCTAAGGGCTCGCTCTATCTGACCCGGCCGACACTGTTCCATTACGTGCGCACGGCGCAGGAACTGCAGGAAACCGCTTCGGATCTGTTTGCGGTGATCGCCTCCGGCGCCGTCAAGATTACGGTCAATCAGCGCTTCGCATTGAAGGACGCCCGCGCCGCCCACGAGGCCTTACATTCGCGGAAAACGACGGGCGCGACGGTGCTGGTGCCTTGACCAGCGTCTATGCCAGCTTGATTACCAGTATCGACACTGGTATAAATGCTGGGATGAACGAGATGCGTAAAATTACGGTCGAAGTGCCGGCGGGCGATCTTCAGGCGGCGCAGGATTACACAGGCGCCGGCGTGACCGAGACGGTCAGGGCAGCGCTTGCCAAGCTGCGTTCCGACTTGGCGCAGAAGAAGGCCCTGGAACTCCAGGGCAAGGTCAAATTCTCGATGACCTGGCAGGAAATGAAATACGACCGGGAATGATCGCCGCTGATAGTAGCTCGCTCTCCGCCTTCTTTGCCGGAGAACCTGGTGCGGACGTCAAACTGATCCAAGACGCTCTCGGCGCCCGGAATATCTGTCTGCCCCCCGTCGTTCTCACAGAGCTATTGAGCGATCCGTCCGCCCGTCAGGCGATAAGTGACGTCATTGTGGAATTTCCGCTCTTGGCCTTATGCGACGGCTACTGGCTTCGCGCCGGAGACATGCGCCGCCAGCTTAGGCAAAAAGGCTTGAAGGCCAAGGTTGCCGACACGCTCATCGCGCAGTCCTGTATCGACCACGACGTGGCGTTGATCACGCGCGACGGCGACTTCCGCCGCTTCGCCAAGCACTGCGGTCTGAAACTGGCTTGACGAAGCCGATTACCGATCCTCGACTATGTGTTCATGCTCTCGAAGAAGTCGGCGTTGTTCTTCGACGACCGCAGCTTGTCGAGCAGGAACTCGATGGCGTCGATGGTCCCCATCGGTGCCAGGATGCGGCGCAGGACATACATCTTCGACAGCGTTCCCTTGTCCACCAGCAGCTCGTCCTTGCGGGTGCCGGAGCGCAAGATATCGATGGCCGGGAACACGCGCTTGTCGGCGACCTTGCGGTCCAGGATGATCTCGGAATTGCCGGTGCCCTTGAACTCTTCGAAGATCACCTCGTCCATGCGGCTGCCGGTGTCGATCAGCGCCGTGGCGATGATGGTCAGCGAGCCGCCTTCCTCGATATTTCTGGCTGCACCAAAGAAACGTTTCGGACGCTGAAGGGCATTCGCGTCCACACCGCCCGTAAGAACCTTGCCCGAGGACGGAACCACGGTGTTGTAGGCGCGGCCCAGGCGGGTGATGGAGTCGAGCAGGATCACCACGTCGCGTTTGTGTTCCACGAGCCGTTTGGCTTTCTCGATAACCATTTCGGCCACCTGCACGTGGCGGCTGGCCGGCTCGTCGAAGGTCGAGGAGATCACCTCGCCTTTCACCGAGCGCTGCATGTCGGTGACTTCTTCCGGCCGTTCGTCGATCAGGAGCACGATCAAGTAGCATTCGGGATGATTGGCCGAGATGGCGCGGGCAATGTTCTGCAAGATCACGGTCTTGCCGGTACGCGGCTGGGCGGTGATGAGAGCACGTTGGCCCATGCCCTGCGGCGACACGATGTCGATAACGCGCCCGGTCTTGTCCTTGATGGTCGGGTCCTCGATCTCCATCTTGAGCCAGCGCGTCGGATAGAGCGGCGTCAAATTGTCGAAGTGGACCTTATGCTTGATCTTTTCCGGATCTTCGAAATTGATCGACGAAACCTTGAGCAGCGCGAAATAGCGTTCGCCGTCCTTGGGCGAGCGGATCGGGCCTTCCACCGTATCGCCGGTGCGCAGGCCGAAGCGGCGGATCTGCGACGGCGACACATAGATGTCGTCCGGTCCGGCCAGGTAGTTGGATTCCGGTGATCGCAGGAAGCCGAAGCCGTCTTGCAGGGTTTCGAGCACCCCCATGCCGGTGATCTCGACATTGCGGTCGGCGAGCTCTTTGAGGATCGCGAACATCATGTCCTGCTTGCGCATGGACGAGGCATTCTCGATCTCCAGCTCTTCGGCGAAGGCGAGAAGGTCGGTGGGAGATTTGGACTTAAGATCCTGCAGCTTCATGGCCTGCAGGCCGGATTGCACTGTCATGGGGATACACCTGAAACGCTTGTGACGGTTTGTTGCCCGCAAGCCCCGCCTTAATGCATGGCCTTGCGAGAATATTGTTGGAGATAGATCGGTCCGCCCGCGGCGTCTGTGACCATTCTTGGCCTTCGCGCTTGGTCGGCGCGCACCGCTACGGGTTTCAATGGGGAACTTCCCGCTTTATACCGCGAATTTCGCACGTTGCAAACAGCCTGATGCGGATTTTGCCCGAAGGCCGCTAAAACGGCTTAACAATGACGAGGATAACAATTCCCATCATCAGGACCGTCGGCACCTCGTTCCAAATCCGGAAAAAACGCGCCGTGCGGGTGTTGCGTTGCCGTGCGAAGTCCCTGGCCCAGATCGCATAAGCGTGGTGCGCCCCGGTCATGGCGGCAACCAGCACGAGTTTCGCTTGGAACCAGTGGAGCGGCCAGTAGTCCATCAGCCAAGCCATCGTCAGGCCCAGTATCCACGCCGTGATCATCGCGGGGTTCATGACGATCTTCAGAAGCTTGCGCTCCATCGTCACGAAGCGCCGGTAGTCTGCGGCTCCCGGCGCGGTTTCCGTGTGATAGACGAACAGCCTCGGCAGATAGAACATGCCGCTCATCCAGGCGATCACCGCGATCACATGCAGCGCTTTGATCGCCAAATAATGTTCGATGAGAAATTCCTTCATTTCATTCCCCGCGGATATCCGCATGCCCCGCATGGCGCGGGACAAATCCGATCGCCTTCATAGGTCGCAGGCTTCTCTTGCGAAAGATGGCGCAGCACCAGTTCGGCGAGCCCGGCAATGAATGCCGGATGGGCGCTCACCGTCGGCACCCGCAGGTAATCCCGCACACCGGCCTTCTGCGCCAGCTTGGCGTATTCGATGTCGAGTTCGACCAGCGTCTCCGAGTGTTCCGAGACAAACGCCATCGGCACCACCACCACCCCCTTGCCGTCGGCGCCGGCGCGCCGGATCTCGGCATCCGTCGAGGGTCCGATCCATTTCAAGGGTCCGACGCGGCTTTGATAGCAAATCGTCCAGTCGGTTATCCCCAAACGCTCCACAAGAGCGGCGGCGGATTGCTCTATTTGCCACTGGTAAGGATCGCCCTTGGCAATCACCCGCTCCGGCAGTCCGTGTGCCGACAACAACAGGCGATAGGAAAGGCCGGGTCGAGCCTTGGCCAACGCCTCGCGCGTCAAGGCGGCCAGCGCGTCCACGAATCCCGGCAGCCGGGGATAACAGCATATGCGCGATTGCGGCGCGGCGATGCCCGCCGTCTTGGACGCTCGATACCAATCGCTCAAAGACGATTGCGATGTGGTCGTGGAGAATTGCGGGTAAAGCGGCAGCAGCACGACACGGTCGGGCGACCAAGCCGCAACCGCGCGTGCCGTGTCGTCGCTGAACGGCTTCCAGCATCGCATGGCGATGAAGGCCCGTACCTCGTGCGCGGAAAGTGCGGCTTCGAGCGCCCGTGCTTGTGCCGCTGTTTCCTCCAGGATCGGAGACCGTCCGCCGATCTTGGCGTAGATCTCGCGCGCCACGGGCGCCCGGCGCCGCGCAATGAACCTTGCGAGCGGTTTGCGAAAAAGCGACGGCAAGCTCAGGATTGCCGGATCGCCAAACAGATTGCGCAGGAAGGGTTCAACCGCGTCCGGAGAATCCGGCCCCCCCAGATTGAACAGAACCACGGCAAGCTTCACCCTGCGCTCCGTACCAGGCGGACGAATTCTTCCACATGTGCGATCGGCGTTTCCGGCAAGATGCCGTGACCCAAATTAAAGATGAAAGGAACATCGCGCGTTGCCCGGAGAATATCGTCCACACCCTCCGCCAGCGCCCGTCCGCCTGCGATCAGCGCTACGGGATCGAGATTGCCCTGTAGTGCCACCAGCGGCCCCAGTGCTCGCGCAGCCCAATCCATATTTGCCGCCGTATCGAGCGAGACGGCGTCCACGCCGGTTTCTTTGGCGTAGCGTTCGTAACCGTCCGGCGTAGCCGCCCTCGGAAAGCCGATGATCCGCGCACCGGGAATCTCGGCGCGAACACGAGCCACAATTTGTTTGGTCGGCTCGACAACCCATTGGTCGAACGCTTTTGGCGGCAACCCAGATGCCCAGCTGTCGAAAATCTGAACCGCGTCGGCTCCGGCTCTCAGCTGTGCCGCGAGATGTTCGGCAACACACGCGACGAGTAGGTCCGCAAGCTCCTTAAAGCCGGCGGGGTCGCGATACGCCCAGAGCTTCGCCGCCTTTTGATCGTCGCCGCCTCTTCCAGCCGCCAGATAGCTTGCCAAGGTCCACGGTGCACCGGCAAAACCAAGCAAGGTTGTGTCGTTCGGCAGTCTGGCACGCACCAAGCGAAGAGCCTCATAAACCGGTCCCAGCGCCTGCGACCATTTCACCCGATCCCGTTGCAAACCACCCGCCGAGTCAATGGCAGACAGCTTTGGCCCAACGCCTTCCTCGAACGTGACCGACAAACCCAACGCCACGGGCACGACCAGGATGTCGGAGAAGATAATCGCCGCATCGAAACCGAAACGTTCGACCGGCTGGATCGTTACGTCCGCCGCCAGCTCCGGCGACATACACATCTTCCAGAAGGATCCTGCTTTGCTTCGCGTTTCCCGATATTCCGGAAGATAGCGACCGGCTTGCCGCATCATCCATAGCGGCGGCGGAGCGACAATCTTTCGCTCCAGCGTTTCAACCAATTTCTTCTTCTTCTCCAAAACAAGACTCCTAATAAAGGATTCTGAAGGTGATGTTTGTCCTGTGAATTGTGGAATAGTCGGTGAGTGTTGGTGTCCTGTAGGCCGGAATATTAAGAGACTCAAGACCTTCGAAAAGCGGGGGTCGTGAGGTCGCCTGTGCGGGGTTCGGAGGGTCGCGTGGATTCTATGCCCATAAGCGCACCGGTCTTGGTGGATGATGCCGGTTATGCGCATAGTCGGGGGCAAGGCGTGGATGAATTAGGAGCAAGGCTGTGAGTGAACAATTCCACATCCATCTTATTTCGGATGCGACCGGCGAAACGCTGCACGCCGTTGCAAAGGCCGCACTTGCCCAATTCGAAGGCGTGATCGTTCAGGAGCATTCCTACACCCTGGTGCGCAGCGAGAGGCAGCTCTTGCGTGCGGTCGACTATATCCGCGAACATCCTGGCTTGGTGTTGTTCACCGTCGTCAACCTGGAACTGCGCAACGAGCTTGTCGCGCAGTGCACGCTGATCAGTGTTCCGTTCTTCGATCTTATGGAAGGACCGGTAAGTCTGATGCAGCGTTTCTTCGGCGCGCCGAAGACTCACAGGCCCGGTGGACAACACGAAGTCGATCAACGCTACTTGCAGCGTATCGAAGCCTTGAACTTCACCATCCAGCATGATGATGGCCAAGCGTTGGACGATCTGGGCGGCGCCGATACGATCCTGGTGGGCGCCAGCCGCACCTCCAAGACACCGACCTGTGTATATCTCGCAATGCGCGGCGTGCGCGCCGCGAATGTACCGCTCGTGCTGGGCATGCCGGCGCCGCCCCAGCTGCTGACCTACACCAAGCCGCTCGTCATCGGGCTGTGGGCGTCGCCGGAGCGTTTGGTTCAAATCCGGCGCAACCGTCTGGCGACCATCGGCGAACAGCTGGTGACGGATTACACCGATCTCGAGAAGGTGCGCGCCGAGGTGATGACGACGAGGCGGCTCTACGAACAACAAGGCTGGCCGTCGATCGATGTCACGCGCCGCTCCGTCGAAGAGACGGCGGCTACCATCCTGAATTACATGGCCGAGCGCCGGGGCACGCCCGCATGAGTTCGCTGGTCCTGGCATCGGGTAGCGCCGTGCGGGCCGGGCTGCTGCGCGCCGCTGGTGTGCCTTTCGAGGTATGTCCGGCCGGCGTCGACGAAGACGACGTCAAAGCCGCTCTGCTGACCGAGGGCGCGGACCCTGCCGCCGTTGCCGATGCGCTGGCGGAACTTAAGGCAACCCGTGTGTCGGCGAAGCTGCCGCAGAGGCTGGTACTGGGCTGCGACCAGGTGCTGGAATTCGGCGGGCGGGCGATCGACAAATCGCCGGACCTCGCCGCGGCGCGCGCCTTGCTGCAACAATTGCGCGGCAGCCAGCACACGCTTGTCACCTCCTGTGTTCTGGCGAAGGGCGGTTCGGCGATCTGGCGCCGGCGTGAACGGGCGAGCCTGAGGATGCGGTCGTTCAGCGACCAGTTTCTTGAGGATTATTTGTCGGCCGAGGGGGAGGCGATCCTGGGGAGTGTCGGCTGCTACCATCTCGAAGGACGAGGTGCGCAGCTTTTCGAACAGGTACGAGGTGACTACTTTGCGGTGCTCGGTCTGCCGCTGATACCGTTGTTGGCGGCGCTGCGCGAACATGGGATCATTGGGCGATGAACATCACCGGAGCCGCAGAACTTGCCGGTGTCGCGGGTTGGCCCGTCGCGCATTCGTTGTCGCCGCGGCTGCATGGTCATTGGATCCGGGAATACGGACTCGATGCCGCTTATGTGCCGCTTGCCATTCGCAAGGAGGATTTCGCGAAGGCCGTGAACGGCCTGCGCTTGGCCGGCTTCAAAGGCATCAATGTCACCATTCCGCATAAGGAAGCGGCCTTCGCGCTGGCGGATTATTGCGACCATGCGGCGGAAATCGCCGGCGCGGCCAATCTTCTGTTGTTCGGCGAGAATGGTGTTGAGGCGCGCAACACCGATCCGGCGGGATTGAGCGCGAGTCTGTGCCAGGGCATGGACGCCGGTGCTCTCAAAGGACGTAAAGCGGCGGTCTGGGGCGCCGGCGGCATGGCCCGCGCCGCCTGCTGTGCGCTGTCCGGCCTCGGCGCCGCCGAGATTTGCATCTTCAACCGCCATGTCGGACGGGCGCAAAATTTGGCGGCATCCGTCGCGCCCAAGATCGCGGCGAAGCTCGTGGCCGCGGACTACGGCGAATGGCCTGCCGCGGCCGAGAATTTCGGCGTGCTCGTCCATGCCACCAGCGCCGGGATGAATGGCACCCCGTCGCTTGACCTGCCGCTCGACGGATTGCCGCGGGATGCGACGGTCGTCGACGGCGTTTACAGCCCGCTCGAAACCGGCTTGCTCGCCCGAGCCAAAGCCGAAGGACTTAACACGGTCGATGGGCTGGGCATGCTGATGCATCAAGCGGTGCCGGCCTTCGCTGCGTTCTACGGCGTCGAGCCCGAAGTCACCGCCGCGCTGCGGAGCATGCTGGAAGAGGCCTTGGACCATGGCCGCTGACCGCCCGCTCCTGGTTGGCCTCACCGGCTCGATCGGCATGGGCAAAAGCGAAACCGCGAAGATGTTCGCCAGGCTCGGGGTGCCGGTCTACGATGCCGACGCTGCGGTCCACGCTCTGTACGAACCGGGCGGCGGGGCCGTGGGTAAAATCGCCGAAGCGTTTCCCGGTTCGGTGCGGGACGGCCGTGTCGATCGCGCCGAGCTGTCCCGGCAGGTCGGCGGCGACGCCGCGGCCTTCGCCAAGCTGGAAGCGATCGTGCACCCGTTGGTGGCGGCGGCGCAGCGGGCTTTCATTGATCGGGCGCGGGCCGGCGGCGCGGATCTGATCGTGCTCGACATTCCGTTGCTGTTCGAAACCGGCGGCGATGCGCGGATGGATGCGGTGGTGGTGGTATCCGCTCCGCAGGAGACGCAGCGCGAGCGCGTGCTGTCGCGGCAAGGCATGACGCCCGACAAATTGGATCGCATCCTCGCCCGGCAGATGCCGGACGCCGAAAAGCGTGCAAAAGCGCATTTTGTGGTTGAAACCGGCGAAGGCCTCGATCACGCTTTTGCGCAGGTGAGAAAAATCGTGATGGAACTACGGGCACGCCGCGCGGAGACCACGTAAGATGCGCGAGATCGTGCTCGATACGGAAACCACCGGCTTCGATCCGTCCGACGGTCATCGCATCGTCGAAATCGGCTGTGTCGAGCTGATGGATCACTTTCCGACCGGCAAGACGTTTCAATGCTATCTCAATCCCGACCGCGACATGCCGGCGGAGGCGGAGCGCGTGCACGGCATCACCGGCGCCTTCTTGGCCGACAAGCCGCGCTTCCCGGAGATCGCCGAGCGTTTTCTGGAGTTCATCGGCGATGCGCCGCTGATCATCCACAACGCCAGCTTCGATCTGAAATTCATCAACGCGGAGCTCGATCGCATCGGCGGCAAACCGGTCCCGGCGGCGCGCGCCATCGACACCATCGAAATGGCGAAGAGCAAACTTCCCGGCGCGCGTTATTCGCTCGACGAGCTCTGCAAGCGCTTCGGTATCGATCTGTCGGTGCGCGAGAAACACGGAGCGCTGCTCGACGCCGAGCTGACCGCGCAGGTCTATCTGGAGTTGATCGGTGGGCGGCAGAAGCGCCTTTTGCTGGCTCCGGCGGACGATGCCGCCGCCGCGGCGGCCGACGACAACCGGCCGGTGCGCGTCCGCCCCACACCTTTGGCGCCGCTGTTGACGGCGGCCGAGCGCGAAGCCCATGCCGCCTTCGTCAGCAAGGAACTCGGCGAGGGCGCGGTGTGGAACTGGGGGACGCCCTAGGCGTCCAAATGGCCCGGCGTGCCCGCATGCGCCTGCTGCATTTCCATCGCCTTGGCGCGATAGAGTGCGGCGAAGTCGATCGGTTCGATCATCAGCGGCGGCATGCCGCCGTCGCGCACCACATCGGCGACAATACGCCGCGCGAATGGGAACATGATGTGCGGCGCCTCGATCAACAGCACCTGCTGGCGCACTTCGTCGGGAATGTTCTGCAAATGAAAGAGACCGGCATAGACGAGTTCCAGCAGGAAGGCCGGTTTCTCCTCGCTCTTCGCCGAAATGCGCAGCTTGAGTTCGACCTCGAAATGCTCGCGCTCGACTTGCCGCGCCTGCAAATCGACGCTCAGTTCGATCTGCGGGCGAAAGGTCAGGTTCGCCGGTGCGCCGGGATTCTCGAAGGAAAGGTCCTTGATGTATTGGCCAATCACCTGGACACGGGGCGCCTGCGCGTCCATGCCGTTCTCACTGCCCCCAGCCGGGATATCGCCGCTCATTGTAAACCCTTGGAAAATCGCCAGGGGGCGCTAGCACGGAACGCTCGTCCAAGACAAGCAACGGAACGGTTTCAATGTTACGGCAACCACGTTTGCCCAAAATCCGCCTTGCGGGGATATTAACTGGACCCCCTAGTCAGGCAGCGGTAGAGTTGCGTTCTTCCGCGTGATCGCGGAAAAGGTGCCCAATATGGCGAATTCCCAATTTCTCGACATCCTTCTGATTGCCATGGTGGCCGGCGTCATCCTGTTCCGTCTGTACACCGTGCTGGGGCGCCGGACGGGTCATGAGCGCCCGCCGGAAAATTACCGCCTCTCCGGCAATGCGTCGGCCGGCGCCGGCGACGAGGCAGCGAAAGATGCGAACAGAATTCCGGCTCGGCCGGCGCTGACCGAACGGCCGTCGGATCCGGTGGCCAGCGGCTTGGTCGATATCCAGCTGGCGGATCGCAGCTTCGATAAGGAGCATTTCGTCACCGGCGCCCGCGCGGCCTACGAGATGATCGTCACCGCTTTCGCCAATGACGATCGCACTACCCTGCGCCCGCTGCTCGGCGAGGAAGTTTATGCGGCGTTCGACGCGGCCATACAAAGCCGTCAGCAACGCGGCGAGAAGGTGTCGTTCACCTTCGTGGGCTTCAAAGACGTGAAGATCACCGCAGCCGCGCTCAGAGGGCGCATGGCCGAGGTCACGCTGACCTTCGAAGCGCAGTTCATTTCGGCCACCACCGACGCAAAGGGAACGCTCATCGACGGCGACAGCAAAACGGTTCGCGACGTGACCGACATCTGGACCTTCTCGCGCGATGTCCGCATGCGCGATCCCAATTGGCTGCTGGTCGCGACCTCGGGCGGCCAGCCTTGAAGCTTGCCTGACCGTGCGGTGGCGGCTTTTCGCGGCGATTTTCCTGGGAGTTCTCGCGCTTGCCTGCGCTGCGGCATGGATCTGGTGGCTTTTGCGCCCGCCGGTGCCGGGTCCTCTTCGGCTGACAAAAACCACGTTTTCGGCCCTGCCGGGCTGGCAGACATCCGACCCCGCCGCGGCGCTTTCGGCTTTTTTGCGCTCCTGTGCGGTGCTGGCCAAGGAACCGCCGTCCGCCCCGATGGGCGGGGCGGGCTATGCCGGAACCGCCGCGGATTGGCGCCCGCCCTGCCAGGCCGCCCAAGGCCAAGTAACCGCGACGGCGCGTGCGTTTTTCCGGCACTGGTTCGTGCCCGTCGAAATCGGCGCCGGCGGCATGAAGAACGGCCTCTTCACCGGCTATTACGAACCGCAGCTCTCCGCCAGCCGCAGCCGCCACGGCCGCTTCCAGACACCGGTCTATGGCGTGCCGGCGGATCTGGTCAGCGTTGATCTTGGCGCCTTCCGGCCGAACTTGCGCGGCGAGCGCATCGCCGGCCGCGTCGACGACAACCGCCTGGTGCCCTACGCGACGCGAGCCGACATCGATGCGCATGGTCTGTCCACGGCGCCGGTCCTGTTCTACGCCGACGATCCCGTTGCGGTGTTCTTCCTGCACATCCAGGGATCGGGCCGCGTACGTTTCGACAATGGCGTTGAGAGGCGCGTGAGTTACGCGGCGCAGAACGGCCAGCTGTACACGCCGATCGGCCGCGCCTTGATCGAGCGCGGCGCGCTGACGCGGCAGGATGTCTCCATGCAGAGCATTCGCGCTTGGCTGCTGGCGCATCCCGCCGCCGCGCGCGCGATCATGGAAACCGACGCTTCTTATGTCTTCTTCAAGGAAGAGCCGATCGGCGACGCCAAACTGGGCGCCAAAGGCGCGCAAGGCGTTCCCCTGACGCCGGGCGCAAGTGTCGCCGTCGACACGCGTTTGCACGTTTTGGGCGCGCCCTATTACGTCGCCGCGACTCTGCCCGATTCCAAGCCGCTGCGGTCGCTGCTCATCGCCCAGGACGTCGGCGGCGCCATCCGCGGTCCCGTCCGCGCCGACATCTTCTTCGGTTTCGGCAAGAGGGCGGAACAGCTGGCGGGCGGGATGAAGCAGCACGGCCGGTTTTACGTGCTGCTGCCCAAGTCCGTCGCCGCGCGCCTCGCGCCGCAAACCGATTATCCGGCGGCCGCGCCGTGAGCCGGCGGCCGACCACCGATGACGAACGCGAGTTGTTTCGCGCCGTGATTTCCGGCCGCGCCCAGCTTAAAAAAACAAAGTCGCCGGCAAGCGAAGCAAAACCCGCCGCGCCGAAGAAAGCGGTGACAACCGTTCCCAGCGGCGTCGACGGGCGGACCGGCGAACGCTTGCGGCGCGGCGCGGTTTCGCCCGACGCCAAGCTCGATCTTCACGGGTTGACCGAACAGGCCGCACATCGGGTTCTGTCGGTCTTCCTGCAGACAGCCCACCGCCGCGGCGACCGTCTGGTGCTGGTGGTGACGGGCAAGGGCGCGCGCACGTCCGACCCGCACGCTCCTTTCGACATGGAGCTGGCCGGCCGCTCGCGCGGCGTGCTCAAGACCATGGTGCCGCGCTGGCTCGGCGAACCGGCCCTGTCGCGCCTGATTGCCGACACACGTTCTGCGCATCGCCGGCATGGCGGCGAAGGCGCTCTCTACGTCTATCTGCGCAAAACGAAGAAATAACGGTCAGGCCAACCCGGATTCGGCCGCCAGCGTTTCGAGCGAGATTTCCGGCCGCGCGCCGTAATGGGAGATGATCTCCGCCGCCGCCAGCACACCCAACCGGCCGCTGTCGCCGAGACCTTTTCCGCGCACCAGGCCGAACAGGAAACCCGCGGCGAAAGCGTCGCCCGCGCCGGTGGTGTCGATGACCCGCGCCACCGGCGCCGCGTCGATGACATGGATCTCGCCGCCGCTGGCGATGACGCAGCCCTTTTCCGACCGAGTCAGAGCGGCGATGCCGCCCCATAACTCGACGCGCTGCAGCACTTCGTCAAAG
The DNA here is from genome assembly GCA_018970685.1 of Alphaproteobacteria bacterium. Classification (GTDB taxonomy): domain Bacteria; phylum Pseudomonadota; class Alphaproteobacteria; order Micropepsales; family Micropepsaceae; genus Rhizomicrobium. Next base: position 19,625 of record JAGWVX010000005.1, read on the forward strand.
GTCTCCACTTCGAACAGCGCCTTGGCTTCTTCTTCGTTGGCGAACAGGATGTCGAGATCGTTCTCCAGCAATTCCAAGAACTCTTCGCGATAGCGCCCGACGCAGAACGGATCGGACAGCGTGAAGGCGATCTTGGTGTCCGCCTCCTTGGCGATTTCGATGGCCTTGCGCGAAGCGGCCTTGGCCGAATCCGTATCCCACAAATAACCTTCGATGTAGAGGATGTCCGCCGCGGCGATCTCGGCCGTCTTGATGTCGGCGGGGCCGAGCTCGCGGCTGGCGCCCAGATAGGTGCTCATGCTGCGCTGGCCGTCGTCGGCCACGGCGATCAGGCAGCAGGCGGTCGAGGGTCCGTCATCGGCGGGAGAGGTCGCGAAACGCACGCCGATGTCCCGCATGCTCTCCGAAAAAGATTCGCCCAAACGGTCGGATTTCACCTTGCCGACGAAAATCCCGCGCGCGCCCAGCGACGCCAACGCCGCCATGGTGTTGGCGGCCGATCCGCCCGCCGCCTCGCGCCGCTCTTCGAAGGCGTTGTAAAGCTGGTTGGCGCGAAATTCGTCGATTAGGGTCATCACGCCCTTGGCGATCTTGTGGGTCAGCAGGAAGGCGTCGTCGACGGGCGCGATAACGTCTACAATGGCGTTGCCCATCGCGATGACATCGAAGTTCTTCGCCATAATTGCCCCAAGTTGTTGAGATTGCGCCGATAAAGGCTCCCTTATACGGAGGTCTGCCATGTTCGCAAGCCTGCGGAAAGCCGCAAACCTCCTGTTCGACCGGACCTTGTCGGGCGTGGTGATACGCTCGCTGTTCTTGACGATCCTGCTGTTCGTCGTGCTGGCGGTCGCCGTGGAATATGGCGTGCAGCATCTGCCGACACTCGGTGCGCCCTGGGTGAATGCGATTCTCGATGTTCTGGCGCCGGTACTGCTGATTCTGCTGATCTTTTTCCTGGGTGCGCCCGTCGCCGCCTTGTTCGCGACGCTCTTTTTGGAAGACGTCGCCAAGGCGGTGGAGGCGCGCTACTACCCCGCCGATCCGCGCGCCTCGGGTGCGTCCTTCAGCACAACCTTGTTTGCCGGTTTGCGCCTTGCGCTGATGGTGATCCTGGTCGATCTGGCGTTGCTGCCGGTTGATGTCGGCGTGCCGGGAATTGCCGAGGCGGTCACGATCCTCGTCAATGGCTGGTTGCTGGGGCGCGAATATTTCGAGTTGGTGGCGCTGCGCCACATGACGCGCAGCGCGGCCGACGCCTTGCGGCGGCGTCATGGCGGCGGCGTGTTCTCGGCCGGCCTTGTCATTTCGGTGCTGACGGCCGTGCCGCTGGTCAATCTCGCGGCGCCTTTATTCGGCGCGGCGTTCATGGTTCACATGTTCAAGCGCTACACGCATGAGGAACGTCCCGTATGATCCGTCCGGTTTTTGTTCTTTGTCTCTGCGCCTCGCTTTGCGCCTGCGCCAGCCAATCGGTGCCGCCCTCGACCATTCCGCTGCCGGCCCCGCCGCCGGCGGGCGAGCCGTCAGGGTTCATCGGCATGTCCGCGAGCAATCTGCTGAATGCCTTCGGCACTCCGGCCTTTGTGCGCAAGGAGAACGGCAGCGAGATCTGGCGCTATGACCAAAAAGATTGCCGCGCCTTCTTCTTCCTTTACACCCAAGGGACGTCGCAGGTGGTTCGCCACGTCGAGACCATTCCGCGCGGTGCCGACATCGCCGCGGACCCTAGCTGTCTCGCTTCTTTGCGCCGCCAGCCGGTTTCTTGACGGGCTTGGCGGCGACGGGTTTCGTCTTGTCGGAAAACCGGCAGAGATCGCGCACCGTGCAATCGGGACATTTCGGCGCGCGCGCCACGCAAACATAGCGCCCATGCAGGATCAGCCAGTGATGGGCGTGCAGCAGATAAGCATCGGGGACGATCCGCAGCAGCGCGTCTTCCACCTCGCGCGGCGTCTTGCCGGGTGCCAGGCCCGTACGGTTGCCAACGCGGAAGATGTGCGTGTCGACGGCAATGGTCTTCTCGCCGAAGGCGACGTTGAGCACGACGTTCGCGGTCTTGCGCCCGACGCCGGGCAGCGCCTCCAGCGCCTCGCGGTCGCGCGGCACGCCGCCCCCATGTCGTTCGACAAGCGTTTTCGACAAGGCGACGACGTTCTTCGCCTTGTTGCGGTAAAGCCCGATGGTCTTGATGTAATCGGTCAGCCCCGCCTCGCCCAAGGCCGTCATCTTCGCCGGCGTGTCGGCGACCTTGAACAGCGTCTCCGTCGCCTTGTTGACGCCCTTGTCGGTCGCTTGCGCCGACAGCACCACGGCGACCAGCAGCGTGTAGGGATTGATATATTCGAGTTCGGTCTTGGGCTCCGGCATGGCCGCCTTCAGCCGGGCGAAAAAAGTTGCGGCTTCCGATTTCGTGAAGGGCTTGGCCATGAACGTTTCCAAGGGCGCGGGAACGGCCGGAGAATGGCCGGAAATCCTCGCTTCTCCAAGGCCGCTTGCAAGCGCCGCAGCTCATGGCCATGTTTAGGAGATGGATCGCGACGTCTTGCTGGACCGTGTGTTGCGGCCAAGCCCGCCGCTCAAGCCGCGCACGCTGCTGGTTGTCCTCGGGTTTTTCGCGCTGGCCAATCTGGCCTTGTCGGCCAGTTTTGTGCTGCACGGCGCGTGGCTCATCCTGCCCTTCATGGCTACCGGCGTGGCGATGCTCGGCTGGGCCTTTCGCAGGACGCTGATCGCCGCGGCGCGTGAAGAACATGTCACCTTGACCGCTTCAAGCCTCAGGATCGAGCGCCGGAAGCTGGACGGCCGCCGCCAGGACATCGTCCTCAATCCCTATTGGGTGCGGCTGGAGATGGACGAACCGCCGGAACACGACAGCCAGTTGATCTTGTGGAGCCACGGCAAAGGTTTTCGTCTGGGAACATTCTTGGCGCCGTCGGAACGGGCGTCTTTTGCCCAAGCGTTACGCTCGGCCTTATGGAACGCCCGCCACGGCCGCTGAAACCGCAAGAAACGGGTCGCAGCGGGCGCGTTTTTCGACCATCTTGGATCCATGAACCGGATGATCGACATCGGCGAAGGTACGGCACAATGGCGGCGTATGGGCCGCGCCATCCGGTTTCTCAGCGAGCATTATCTCGACCAGCCGCGGCTGGAAGAAGCGGCGAGCGTCGCCGGCCTCTCGCCCTTCCACTTCCAGCGCGAGTTCTCGCGTTATGTCGGCGTCAGTCCGAAATCCTTTGTCGGTCACCTGACGCTCGGCCACGCCAAAGCGGAATTGGCGCAAGGCGCCAGCGTTCTGGATGCGGCTCTTGATGCGGGCCTGTCCGGTCCGTCGCGCCTGCACGATCTCTGTCTGAAGATCGAAGCGATGACGCCGGGCGATTACGCCAAGGGCGGCAAGGGTGTGGTGATCGATTACGGATTTCATGCGTCGCCCTTCGGCATCGCGCTGGTGATGGCGACGGACAAAGGCGTGTGCGGCCTCGGTTTCGGCGACGAAGGCGAGGAACAGAACATGCTCGCCGATATGAAAGCGCGCTGGCCCAAAGCGACCTACCGCGAGAATGCCCCACGCACGGGCACATACGCGCGGCAGATTTTCGATCCGCGGCGCCATGCAGGCGACTTGCCGCTGCATCTGATCGGCACGCCCTGGCAGACCAAAGTCTGGGAAGCGCTGCTGGCGATCCCCAGCGGCAAGCTCGTCACCTACCACATGATCGCCAAGAGGATTCGCGCGCCGAAGGCAAGCCGCGCGGTGGGGGCCGCCGTCGGGCGCAATCCGATCTCCTGGCTGATCCCTTGCCACCGCGTATTGGGCAGCAATGGCGCGCTCACCGGGTATCATTGGGGCATCGCGCGCAAGCGCGCCATGCTGGCGGTCGAAGCCGCGCGGAAAGATCAGAGCCCCAGCACCGCGCTCATGGCGTAAAGGCCGGGCTTCTTGCCCTGCCCCCATAGCGCCGCCGCCACCGCGCCGCGCGCGAAGATGGCGCGGTCCTCGGCGATATGGGACAGCACGATGCGTTCGCCGGCGCCCGCCAGGATCACGTCGTGCTCGCCCACCACCGTGCCGCCGCGCAAGCTGGCGAACCCGATGGCGCCGTCCGGCCGCGCGCCGGTATGACCGTCGCGTGCCCGGATGGCATGATCCGAAAGCGAGACGCCGCGTCCCTGCGCCGCCGCTTCGCCCAAGAGCAGCGCCGTGCCCGAAGGCGCATCGACTTTCTTGTTGTGATGCATCTCGACGATTTCGACATCGAAATCGGGCAGCGCCTTGGCGGCTTGTTTCGTCAGCGCGGCGAGCAGCGTCACGCCGAGGCTCATATTGCCGGATTTGACGACGACCGTCCGCTTTGCGGCATCGGCGATCTTGGCCTCGTCGTCGGCCGAGCACCCGGTCGTGCCGATGACATGCACGGCGCCCGTTTCCGCGGCCAGCGCCGCCAGGACCACCGACACGCGCGGCGCGGTGAAATCGACGACGGCCTGCGCCTTGGCAAGCAGCGGTGCCGGCGCGTCGGTGAGCAGGATTCCGACGGGCTTGAGTCCGGCGAGAACGCCCGCATCCTGGCCGAGATCGGGATGTCCCTTGGCCTCGAACGCACCCGCCAGTACGCAATTCTTGGTTTCGGCGATGGCGCGGATGAGGGCCCGGCCCATGCGCCCCGAGGCCCCCGCCACCACGATCCGGACATCGCTCATCGGGCCATCCTAGCGGGATACGCGCGGCGGCGCATCCTCAGACCTTTGTGTCGATGCCGGCGGCGGCTGCGCCGTTTTCCTTGCGGGCGACCGTCACCATGGCGGGGCGCAGCAGACGCTCGCCGATCATGTAGCCGGTTTGCACCACGTTGACGATGCTTCCCGCCGGCTTGCCGTCGCCGGGCACTTCGGCGATGGCCTGGTGCCGGTTGGGATCGAATTTGCCGTCCGAGGTGTCGATCATCTTCACCCCGTATTGCTCCAGCGTCCCGAGCAGCTGGCGCTCGGTGGCTTCCACGCCGTCGATCACCGCCTTGACCTGCGG
>JAGWVX010000244.1 GCA_018970685.1 Alphaproteobacteria bacterium
GCTCCCACTTCCTAACCCTCCCACTCCCAGGGCCGCTCGGTCTCCTGCAGGCGGGCGGTGCGGAACACGGCCGGCGCCAGAACCGGGGCGCGAACCGCCGCGCGGTCTTCCTGCATGTGCTCGCGATGGGCGGCGTAGGCGAATTGCGCGCCGACGCCGGCGACGCAGAGCAACGACTGCAGCAGCAGGTTGCCGCCGCCGAGGATGAAGCTCACGGCGGTGAGGCTCGACAGCGCCACACCGAAGGAGAACACCTGCAGCGAGGCGCGCCCGCAGCGGATCACGGCCAACGCCGGCCAATAGCGCTGCAGCGTTCCCACGGGCGGCAGCACGCGGCGCACGACGACGGCCAGCGCCAAGAAACTCACCAGCCGCAGCGGCGACAATGTGGTTTTGTCGATCGGCAAATTGGCCGGGCGCAGGTTGGGGACCACCGGCAGCGGTCCGCTGAGGAAATAGCTCACCTGCACCACCGCGATCAGCGCGACGAGGCCCGACGCAGCCCAGAACAACAGCGGGGAATCGAGGAACGCCATGCGCTGCTTCTGCGCGGGATGTCCGAACACCGCGCCGAGCACGAAGATGAACTGCCAGGCGAAGGGATTGAAGAACCAGCCCTCGCCGTTCGTCGTCCACAAGGTGATGCCGAAAACCTGCACGGCGAGCCACAGCGCGGCGGAGGGAACCAGCACCAGCCACAGGCTGCGGCCGAGACCCTTGAGGACCAACGGAAAAGCGACGAGCAGCAGCACATAGCTCGGCAGGATGTCGAGATAGCCGGGCTGGTAATGCAGCGTCAGCGCCGGCAGCGCGTAGGCGAGCGGCGCCTCGTATACCCATTGCACGCGGAACATCCAACGGAAGGTCTGATCGCCGGTCGCCGCCAGGAGCACCCACACCAGCGAGAGCACGACCGCCAAGAGCGCGAACTGCGCGCCATAGACGACGCCGGCGCGGCGCCACACCCGCTTGGCCGCCGCCACGAAACCCTTCCTCTCCATCGTGCGGCCGTAGACCAGTGCCGCCACATAACCCGAGATGAAGAAGAAGACCTCGGCCGCGTCGCTGAAGGCATAAGCATGCAGGGTGAACGGCTCGAAAGCGTTCTTCGGCACATGGTCGATGAAGATGGTGAGCAGCGCGAGGCCGCGCAGAAAATCGATGCGGTCGTCACGCCGGGACGGCGCCGCAAGCGAAACTCCGGTGTGAAACGGCGTCATGGCTTCTCCGGCGGACGATCGTCACGCGCGAAGACGGCGCGAACGTCGTCGCGTGTAACGTCACTTTGTGGCGCGGATCGGGCAGGAGCGCGGCATTTCTCACCGGAAAGCCGCGTGCCGGAAAATAATTCACGGGGTTTGCGGCGAAAGTTCGCGGTCGACCGAATGCGGCGCCTCGCCGCGCCGCCGCAGCGCCTGCTCATATCGTCCTTTCGTATAAGGGTTTTCCGGACCTGCCGCACGCGGCGACACGCCGCACTCGCCATGCGCCTTAAACAGGGACTAAGGCGCAACCTCAACCGGGCGCCGGAAGTGGGCGTATCGTGCATCCGCCGTTTCCGCCAAGGGCGTCGTCCGCACGGCGGAAAACGAAACATAAGAGCACCAGAGGGCGATCATGGCGAGTTACATGACCTGGACCGACGCCTTCAGCATCGGCGTCGTCCAATTCGACGAAGAACACAAACAGCTGATCGAACTTGTCAACGAACTGCACGACAGCATATGCGCCGGCACCACCGGCGAAACGCTGAAACGCATCTATGACGCGCTGGTCGCTCACACCGTGGCGCATTTCGACCACGAGGAAGAGTATTTCGACGCCATGCACTATCCGCGCGCCGGCCAGCACAAGGCCATGCACGAACACCTGAAGCGCGCGCTCATCGCCTTCCACGAGAAAATCGGCCGCAAGGACAGCGCGCGGGTGGCCGAGGAGATGCTGCGCTTCCTCGGCGACAGTCTGGGGCATCATATCCACGGCGAAGACAAGAAGTACGGCGCCTTCCTGAACCAGCACGGCATCGCCTGAGAGAAAGACCGCCGCCGGCGTGCTCACCCGCCGCCGGGCGCGTCCTTCGCTTTCACGCGGACGGAGGACGTATTGACGATCGCGCCCGACGGCCGCACCACGCCGTCGCCATGGCGCCAGGACCAGACCTTGGTCAGCTCGGCGCCGAGCAGGAAGACCTGCGCCGAATAATACATCCAGATCGAGGCGACGATGAGACCGGCGGCAGGGCCGTAGCGATGCGCGACCGCGGTGACGGCGATGTACCAGCCGATGACGAATTCGCCGATCTGGAACAGCAGCGCGGTGATCGCGGCCCCGAAGGCGACATCGCGCCAATGCAGCTCGCGGTTGGGCAGGAGCTTGTAGATGGCGCCGATCAGGAAGGCGACCAACACCGAGGAAACGGCGAGGTTCAGCAACCAAGCGAACCAGCGCCCCATGCCGAGGAAATGGTCCACATGGTCGCCCAAGGCGCCGATCACCGCGTTGATCAAGAGGGAGGCGAGCAGGAGAACGCCGAGCGCCAGGACCAGCGCCAGACTCTCGGCCCAGGAGCGCAGGAATCGCCAGGCGCTCATCTTCGGCGGCGGCAGTTTCCAGATGGCGTTGAGCGCGGCCTGCACCTCCACGAACACGCCGCCCGCCGTGAGCACCAGCACCATAGTGCCCACGACAGCCGGCCAGAAACCCCGAAAGCCTTGCCCGATGCTGCGCAGGGCGGCGCCCAGTTCCGCCGCCGTGCCGTAGCCCACGGCGCGGCCGATCTCGGCGACAAGCTCACCGCGCGCCACATTGCCTCCGAGCACAAGGCCGGCCAACAAGGTGGCGAAATAAAGGATGGGGGCAGCGGCTGTCAGGGCATAAAAGGCGATGGCGGCGCCGCGGCTGAGGGCGCGGTCCCGGACGAAAGCGACCACGCCGTCCTTCAGGAGCGCCCCGTATTCGGCAAGCTTTCCCACGCCGGTTCCATCCTCAGACGCGAATCCCGGGAAGTATCCGGAGCGGCCGCGGCCGGCGCAATCGCCCGCTGTAAGAAATCCCCTACACGGTAGACTACCTTCCTGGAAGCGCGCGGGCCGGAGCGATGGAAGGGGCAAGCCAGGACCAACGCTATGCCGGCGCTGCGGCCGAGTATGGGCCGGCGCTCGAAAGGCTGGCGCGCGCCTATGAGGCCGATCCGGCGGAGCGCCACGATCTGCTGCAGGACATCCATTTCGCCCTGTGGCGCAGCCTCGCCTTGTTCGACGGACGCTGTTCGATGCGCACCTGGGTCTATCGCGTCGCCCACAACACCGCCGCCTCGCATGCGATGCAGCGGCGGCGCGCCAGGACCGCGAAGCTCGCAAGCCTGGAAGAGCTGGCGGACACGCCCGACGGCGACAATCCCGAGCATACGGCCGGCGAGCACCAGATGCTGGAACGGCTAATGGGCATGATCCGCGCGCTGAAGGCGCCGGACGCGCAGGTGATGCTGCTTTATCTCGAAGACCTGGACGCGGCGGCGATCGGCGAGATCACCGGGCTCAAGGCGGGCGCCGTGGCAACCAAGATCCATCGCATCAAAACGATCCTCGCCAAACGGTTCCGCGAGGAAGGAGGGCAGCATGGCTGAGCGGCCCGACATCAAGACACTTTGGCGCAACCAGAAGACGGAGGACACCGTGACGCTCGAGAACATCCACGAGAAAGCCGGAAAATTCCAGAGACGCATCCACAACCGGAATCGGCGCGAATATATAGGCGTGGTGATCGTGGTGCTGGTGTTCGGCTGGTACGTCTGGGCGCTGCCCGGCTGGATGACGAAAGCCGGCAGCGCGCTTGCCATCGTCGCGGCGTTGTTCGTGGCGTGGCAGCTGCACAGGCGCGCCCCGGCCCGCAAAGTGCCGGACGGTTCGGGAATGGGCCTCGTCGATTTTCACCGGCGCGAGCTAGTCCGTCAGCGGGATGCCCTGCGGTCGATCTGGCTGTGGTACATCCTGCCCTTCATGCCGGGCATCATGCTGATGATGCTGGGGCGGTGGTTCCAGTTCCATGCGGCGGGGCGTCCGCTCGACCTGGATCACCTGATCATCGTCCTGTGTACGGTGATCGTTGCCCTGGTGTTCGGCATCGTCTGGCTGCTGAACGTCCTCGGCGCGGCAAGGTTGCAGCGGAAGATCGACGATCTGGACAAGCTGAAGTCGGAGTGAGCGGCGCGGCGGCCAAAACCATGCTTTCCGCACAACCTTTCCGTCATTTCATGACAAGGACCGGATCGATCTGCTAAGGCGGTCCGGCGGATCTGGGGCGTCCGCATGGAAACCAAAGAAGGATGACCTCATGGACTACCAGACCGCCGAGAACCAGATCGTGCAGCTGCAGCAGCAGGCCGACCAGGTCGCGCAGGGCGTCAAGGCGCTTGCGGACAAGCTGCAGAGCAAAATCCCCGACGCCAATCTGGCGCGCGAGTTGACGCTCGACCTGCGCGAGGCCGCGCTCGCCATCCAGAAGCAGAACCAGTCCACCGTCATGCTGATCGAGCAGATGGCGCAGTACATCCACACGCTGGAGAACCAGATCAACGCGGCGCCGCAGGTGAACTACCAGCCGCGCGGCTGGGCCAACCAATCGTTCGGCAGCGGCGGCGGCTTCATGAGCAATGTGATGTCGGGGCTCGGCATGGGCGCCGGCTTCGGACTCGCCAACGACATC
>JAGWVX010000245.1 GCA_018970685.1 Alphaproteobacteria bacterium
CATGGCCCTTATCGTCCTGGCGAGCCTGCTGTCGCGGGTCCATGGCAGCGACTTCGCCGCGGCCGCGATCTTGTTCGTGCTCTATGTCCTGCTGCCCGCCATCGTCAAAGGCCTGAATTTCGAGGCCGCGCAGATGTTCTTCTTCCCTTGGACGAGCGATCCTTCTTGGCTGTCGCCGGTCGTGGCCTGGGCCGAAGCGGCGATTGCCGTCGCCCTTGCCGTGGGGCGCATCGTTTTACCCGAGCAGCAGGCGGACGCCCAAACCGCCGGCGCCTGATCACCCCGCCCTCAGATATCGCACGGCTTCGTCACGGCTGAAGAGATAAAGCAGGGCGCGCAGCGCTTCGCCGCGCTGCGACCTCAAATCGGGATCGCGCGACAGGGCGAGCTTGGCATCGTCACGCGCAGCCGCCAGCAATTCGCCATGCACGGCGAGGTCGGCCATGCGGAATTCCACCTGGCCGCTCTGCCGTGTGCCGAGCAACTCGCCGGGTCCGCGCAGGCGGAGATCCTCCTCGGCGATGACAAAACCGTCGTCGGTTTCGCGCAGCGTCTTGAGCCGCGCCTTCGCGGTTTCGCCGAGCGGGGGCTGGTAGACCAAGAGGCAGCTCGACTTGCCGCTGCCGCGTCCGACGCGTCCGCGCAGCTGATGCAGCTGGGCGAGACCGAAGCGCTCGGCATGCTCGACCACCATGATGGTTGCTTCCGGCACGTCGACGCCCACTTCGATCACGGTGGTAGCGACCAGGATGGCGATTTCGCCGCCCTTGAACTTCGCCATCGCCGCGTCGCGGTCGGCCGGTTTCATCTTGCCATGGACCATTCCGACCTTGTCGCCGAGCGCCGCTTTCAGTTCGGCGGCGCGGTCCTCGGCGGCGGCGAGGTCGATCTTCTCGGATTCCGCCACCAGCGGGCAGACCCAGTAGGCACGCGCACCCTTTGCGATCGCCTTGCGTAGATGCTCGACCACCTCGCCCAGCCGTTCGGTGGGCAGGACGCGCGTTTCGACCGGCTTGCGGCCGGGCGGGCGACCATGCAGCCGCGAGACGTCCATGTCGCCATAGGCGGTGAGCGCCAAGGTGCGCGGGATGGGGGTGGCGGTCATCACCAGCACATCCGCCAGCTGCTCGCCCTTGCCCTGCAAGGTCATGCGCTGATGGACGCCGAAGCGATGCTGCTCGTCGATCACGGCAAGGCCGAGATCGCGGAAAGCGACGTCCTCCGAGAACAGGGCATGGGTGCCTACCAGAATGTCGATCTCCCCCTTGACGAGGCCGGCCAAGGTGGCCTCGCGCAGCGGGCCGCGTTCGCGGCCAGTGAGAAGGGCCATGCGCACGCCGGCGGTTTCCGCCATCGGCTGTAAGGCGGCCATGTGCTGACGGGCAAGGATTTCGGTCGGCGCCATCAAGGCGCCTTGGGCACCGGCCTCCACGGCGTCCAAGAGGGCCAGCATCGCAACAACCGTCTTTCCGGCGCCGACATCGCCCTGCAACAGCCGCAACATGCGCGACGGCAAGGCCATGTCGGCCTCGATCTCGGCCAGCGCCTGTTGTTGCGCCTCGGTGAGGGCGAAGGCGAGGGCGCCAAGCGCCCTGGCCTTCAGGCGCCCTGCCCCCTGGAGCACGCGTCCCTTGGTAGCGCGCATACGGGCCCGGATCAGGATCAGGGCGAGTTGGTTGGCCAGCAACTCGTCATAGGCCAGCCGCGAGCGTTCCGGCGTGGTCGGCGCCAGGTCGGCCTCGTGAGCGGGGGCGTGCGCTTTGCGCAAGGCATCGGCGAAGAGCGGCCAGTTCTGCACCTTCAGATAAGATGGCTCCTGCCACTCCGGCAGCGCCGGGACTTTCTCCAGAGCGCCGCGGATCGCCTTGCCCAACGATTTGCCCGGAAGGCCTTCCGTCAGCGCGTAGACCGGCTCGTGCAGCGGCAGCTCGGCGTCTTGGTCGGGCGGCACCACGTAATCGGGATGCGGCATCTGAAGCTTATTGTTGAAACGCTCGATGCGCCCGCTGATAAGCCGCTGGGAACCGACGGGCAGGGTCTTGTTCAGGTAGTCCTCGCGGGCGTGGAAGAAGACGAGCTCGATGGTGGCGGTATCGTCCGAACAGCGCACCCGATAGGGCTGGCGGCGGTCGCGTGGCGGCAGATGGTCGAGCACATTGATCAGAACGGTGGCGATGCGTCCGGCCTCCGCCGCAATCAACTTCGGCCGGTAGGAGCGGTCGATGACACCCGTCGGCAGATCGACGATCAGATCGACCAGTCGTTTGCCCGCGATCTGCGTAATCAGCTTCTCCAGCCGGGGGCCGATGCCCGGCAGGGTCCGCGTCTCGGCAAAAAGGGGGAACAGAATCGAGGGGCGCATGTTGACAACGATAATCAAGGTGCGACGGTCCGTCATCGCCACTGGCAGGACGCGCGAGCAAGGGCTATATCACCGTCTCATGATGGACAGTGAAAAAGGTGGCTCTCCGGAGAACCGCCGGAAACGGCTGTTGTTCCGCGCGCAGCGACGGGGCTTCAAAGAGGTCGATCTAATCTTTGGAACCTTCGCGGCGCAAAGCCTCGCGGGCTTCGATGAAGCCAGTCTTGGCCAATTGGAAGCGCTTCTCGACGCGTCGGACCAGGATGTCTTTGCCTGGCTGAAGGGTGACGTGCCGGTTCCGGCCGCCTTTGACACGCCCGTCTTCGCGCAGTTGAAGGCTTTGTGCAGGCGTAAAGATCCGACGTGGAACGTGTAAGCTACATCGCCCGCACCGAAGGCTGTCTGACCGTCACCGGCGCTCCCGAAGGTTATGACGCCTGGCTGGCCGCCGAAGCGGCGAAGCGGCTGAGCGGTCTCGTCATTTTCGTCGTGGCCGACGATGTGCGCGCGGCATCGGCCGCGGATGTGATGCGCTTCTTCGCGCCGGATGTGCAGTTGCTGCGGTTCCCCGCCTGGGACTGCCTGCCTTACGATCGTGTCTCGCCAAAGCCGGACATCGAGAGCACACGCTTGGCGACGCTGGCTGCGCTCGCGCGGCGCGGCAAGGACAGCGGTCCCGCCGTCGTGGTGGCGACCATCAACGCCGTCCTGCAGCGCGTGCCGCCCAAGGACGTGATCCTGGGCGCCAGCTTCGCGGCCAAGGTCGGCGATACGGTGTCGCACGAGAAGCTGGCTTTGTTCCTTGCCCAGAACGGTTATGTCCGCGCCGGCACGGTGCGTGAGCCGGGCGACTTCGCCTTGCGCGGCGGCATCGTCGATCTGTGGCCGCCGGGCGAGCAGCCGCTGCGCCTCGATTTCTTCGGCGAGACGCTGGACGCCATCCGCAAATTCGACGCCGAGACGCAATTGTCGGCGGGTGAGGTCAACGCCATCGAACTTCTGCCGGCGAGCGAAGTACCGCTCGACGGCGTTTCGATCGGCCGCTTCCGCTCCGGCTATGTGGCGACTTTCGGACCGGCGAGTGACGACCCCCTTTATGAATCCGTCAGCGCCGGGCGCAAAGCGCAAGGCATGGAGCACTGGCTACCGCTGTTCTACGAGCACCTCGATACGCTGTTCGATTTCGCACCGCGGGCGCTGATCATGCTCGGCCATCACGACGAAGAAGCGAAGACGGCACGCTTCGAGTTGATCGCCGACTATTACGAAACCCGCCGACAGTTCCTGAAAAGCGGCGATACGGCCAAGGGCGCGATGAAATCGCCGCCCTATAAACCGCTCAAGCCGGACCAGCTCTATCTGACGGCCGAGGAGTGGAAGGCCGCGCTGGCGCTCCATCCGGTGCGCGAACTGTCGCCGTTTCAGGCGCCGGAGTCCAAGATCTCGGTAGACGCGGGCGGCAAGCTGGGCCGCGACTTCGCGCCGGAACGCGCGCAAGGCCGGGTCAATGTTTTCGAGGCGGCGGACGCGCATATCGACGCGCTGCATGCGGCGGGCAAACGCGTGCTGGTGGCGTCGTGGACGGAAGGCTCCTCGGAACGCATGGGCGGCGTGCTCGCCGATCACGGCCTGAAAGCGATCCGGCAAGTCGCGGATTGGAACGACGTCCGGAAGATGGATGCCAAGGCCGTCGGCCTGGCGGTATTGGGCATCGAGCATGGTTTCGAGGCTCCCGATTTCGCGGTGGTCGCCGAACAGGACATTTTGGGCGACCGCATGGTGCGCTCGCACGCGCGAGCACGGCGGGCGCAGAATTTCCTCTCCGAAGCGTCGGGCCTGACGCCTGGCGATCTGGTCACCCACATCGAGCATGGTGTCGGGCGTTATGTCGGCTTGCAGACGCTCGATGTCGCAGGGGCGCCGCATGACTGCCTGGAACTGCAATATGACGGCGGCAAGCTTTTCCTGCCCGTCGAAAACATCGAACTTCTGACGCGCTACGGCGCGGAGGAGGGTGCGGCGGTGCTTGACCGCCTCGGCGGTACGGGCTGGCAGCAGCGCAAGGCGCGCGCCAAGGAGCGTGTGCGCGAGATCGCTTCGGAATTGATCCGCATCGCCGCGGCGCGCGAACTCAAATCCTTGCCGCCCGCCGATCCGCCGGCTGGCCTCTATGACGAATTCTGCGCCCGGTTCCCCTATCAAGAGACGGAGGATCAAGAAAAAGCCATCGCCGATTCCATCGAAGACCTCGCCAAGGGACGGCCCATGGACCGGCTGGTGTGCGGCGATGTCGGCTTCGGCAAGACCGAGGTGGCGCTGCGCGC
>JAGWVX010000246.1 GCA_018970685.1 Alphaproteobacteria bacterium
GTGATCGTCAGCGTTCCGCTGCCGTATTTGACGAGCGGACGGTTGCCGGTGAGGAGTGAAGCGTCGGGCGTCGAATCGTTGCCGGCCAGGCCGAATTGGAGGACGGAAGCCGAGGAGTAATTGCTGGTAAAGTCGTACATCAGCCAAACGCCGCGCCCGAAGGTCGAAACTGTCAGCACGTCGGCCATCGGGTTGTAGACGAGCTGGTTCACCGGCGCATTGGGTAGGTCGGTACCCAAGAACCGCCAGTTCGACAGCGCGCCCGTGCTGCTGCTGTCCGCCGTCGCGACCGTACTTTGGCCATTGGCGGCGTTATCCAGGCCACCCACAAGCAAGGCATCGACGCCGTTGTTGTCGACGAATTCGAGCGCCTGGGGACGAATCAGGCTCTTCGGCAGGTTCGCCGTCAGCGACGCGAACGTCGCGCCTTGATCGGTGGTGCCCCACAAATCCGTTCCGTCGGCGGCAAAGAATCGCTGCTGGGTGCGCGTGTCGAACACCAGCGATACCGGCATCTGGCCGGGATAGGCGGCAAGCGCGCTGATACCCCCGGCGGTGCTGGTGCTCATCCAGACGGTACCGCCCACCGAGGCGATCAGCGCATTGGTGTTGTCCTTGGTACCGTAGGCGATGGCGGTCGTCCCGTTTCCGTCGCCGCCGAGTTTGGTCAGCGTATACACCAAGTCTGCGATACCGGGCGCATTGACGCCGGTCATCGTATCTTGCGTGAGATAGACGTTATCGCCGCCGATCGCGATCATCGACGGGTCGATTTTGTTCAGCACAAACGGTACTGAAAATTCCTTGTTGCCCGGATTGGGGTTGATGTCGAACGTCAGGTTTTGCGTATCGACGACGGTGCCGGTCGAATCGACGATCAGGCGCTGAGAACTGCCG
This sequence comes from Alphaproteobacteria bacterium, assembly GCA_018970685.1. Lineage (GTDB taxonomy): Bacteria > Pseudomonadota > Alphaproteobacteria > Micropepsales > Micropepsaceae > Rhizomicrobium. Next base: position 898 of record JAGWVX010000246.1, read on the forward strand.
ACCAGGTTCTGGACCGACATATAATAAACACTCTTGCCGGCAAGCGTGTTGTCGTTGACCGTGGCAATGGTTCCGTCGCCGCCGATGGTCTCGTTGTACTTGACGCTACCCGCCGCGCTTTCCAGCGAGGTCGAATTGTCCTGGGCGGCGACTCCCACGAGGTGCGCGTTGGCGCCGTAAGCGGCCTGATAGGTCTCGATCGCCGAGAGGTTTCCGTTGAGCGATTGCCACACGCCGCTGTTGCTCTGCGGCTGCGTGCGCGTGTAGATGCCGCCGTCGGTGGAAACGATCAAATTGCCGCTCGCGTCGAATGCCATGGAGCGCGAATCCGGATGTATCGACGAACCGTCCGCGGTGTTCGTCAAGTACATCGTCGTGTCCGTATTGGCCGCGACATCGACGCGGTACGCAGTCAGCACGTATGGCGCGGGATCGGTCGTGTCGCCCGCGATATAGACGTAATTCGTGTTATTGGGATCGATGGCAAGCGTGAAGTTGGACTTCGCCTGCCCGCCGGTGTTCAGGTTCGTTGGTATGGCGAGGCTTTTCCACGTCGTGCCGCCGTCGGCGGAATAATAAAGCCCGGTGACTTTTCCGGTCGCGACGTCGACGATGCCGGCCGCAAGCGAGTTGCCCGGACCGGTCGCCATACGAATATCGGTTTGATCGGTCGCGTTGATGGCCCCGCCGGCATTGGCGGTTCCGAACACTTGCGTCCACGTGGTGCCGGTATCGGTGCTGATATAGATCGCCGTATTATTCTTGCCGGCCGCATTCGGGGCGGTAACCGCCGCATAAAACTTGCTGTTATTGGCCGGATCGCCGACAAGCGCCGACACCGGACCGGCCGGCAGGCCGCCAGTGCCCGAGATCGAGGTAAAGGTCGTGCCGCCATCGGTGCTGCGATAAAGGCCGCCGGTGTAGCCGCCGTCCTGCCGCTCGAACGTACCGGCCAGAATGGTGTTGCCGCGCACGGCGGCGCCGTCGACCGATTGCCCGGACAAGGTCGCTCCGCCCAATTGGGTCCAGGTCGTGCCGCCGTCCTTCGAATACAGCAGTCCGGCCTGAAGGCCGCCCCTCGTCGCGTTTGGACTCGAAGGAGCGGACGGGGTCAATCCGTTGGAAAGAAGTCCGGTACCGGCAATCAGCGTCTTGTTGGTCGCATCGGTCGGATCGGCTGCAAGGCTGTCGATCGACAGGGATATCTGCTTATCGGTGAGCGGGGTCCAGGTCGTGCCGCCATCGTGGGTAACCCAAACGCCGCCATCGGTGGTGCCGACATACATCGTCTTGCTATCGGCAGGATCGACCACAATGTCGGTCGCCGCACCCGAGTAGGTGTTATAGGGGTTGCCGTCTTGGCCTTGTATCGGCGCCGGCCCGACGCTTGTGTAATCGCTTGCCAATGCAGGTAGCGCTATCAGTGCCGAGGTCGAAAGCAGCGCAACGCGAATCAGAAAAAGCCTGGACGCACGATTCCGTTTCTTCATGGTTTCCCCCCTCAAGACCGCGATCATCTGCGGAAGAAAACGACGCCACCCCAGCAGTGAACCCAGCGTTAGCCGCCCTCTCAATTGAGAGTTTCACTCATTCAAATATCGAAACAAGAAAAAAATTGCGACACTGGCCAAGTAAACCGTCATGTCTCGTCAGGACCAATCAGGCTCAATGAAAGTGTTCTTGTTGTGATTCATTGGTTTAGATATCGTCTTGAACAAGACATTATGCCCATAACGGCGTTGTGGTTACCAATGCGCTATTTCGGAATGTCGTTCGTTTTGGCTGGAATATTGGCTTCCACCGCTGTTTGCTGTGCTCCGAGGGCAAACGGCGAAATGAGATCGTCGGTGAATATTGCTGTGCACCTGCCGGAAAACCCGCGGGAGGTTGCACAAGGATCGACGGTCAAGATCGTTTGGCTAGCGACGAATGCGCCCGACAACGCAACAATTTCCATTTGGGCCAGGAAAACTGTGACAAATCACCTGCTCGGCCCGATGGTCTCGGGACTGCCGCACAGCGGGAGTTTCGAATGGACGATACCTCCTTACCAACCTTCACATGCGCCTTGCGCACGCGATGTGACGGGCGGGTGCGTGGGGGGCATGAACCCCGGAACGACGTACAGCATCGTCGTCCGTCTCTATGCGGCGCCATCGAAAGATTCTTCATCCCGATTCTTGCCGCAGCGCCTGCTCGCGAGCGCCGAAACCGCGAAGTTCCTCATGGGGCCGCAAAGCGGCGCCGCAGGCGCGCACCCTTAATTTGCGTATACTGGCGCACCCGACAGGATTCGAACCTGTGACCTCTGCCTTCGGAGGGCAGCACTCTATCCAGCTGAGCTACGGGTGCGGACCGGCCGATCCTATAGACCAAGGGCACGCCATTTCGCAACGAACCGCCTATTGCTTAGAGCGCCTCCAGCGCGGCGCCAACCACCTCATGGGCGGCCGCCCAGGCCTTGCGCCGCCAGTCCCGGCTATCGGGATAAAAAGCCCCGCGAATCTCGCGGCGGATCGACGTGGCCGCGGAATGCGCAGCGCCAGCGATCCGGTGCAGCCAATTGTCCTTTCTGAGCGCCAGGAAAACTTCGCGGGCGGCGACCGTCCCCATCTCCAGCGCCGCAAAAGTAAGCTCGCCGGTTCTCATCCACGTCGCAAAAGCCTTGTCGATCGTACCCGTCAGCGGGGCCGAGACGGATTCGCCCGCCTCACTCGACTTGACCCGTGCGCCCCACAGCCGCTTGGCGCGCAAGTAGGGCGCGCTTCCCGGAAGATCCTCGCTGATCATCTCGCCTTCGCCGTGAATGCCCAGGCCGGTGTGAAAGTCGATTACCATCAGCTTCTTCACCTGGGCCAGCTCGTCGCGAAAGATGTCGTATAACATTCTGGCCGACCAGCTCGGCCGCCGTCCGCCGAAATAAAGCCCGTCCGGAAAATCGTACTGGCCCCTTGAAATGGCCTCCTGCAGAGCAAAGGCGCCGTGTGTTTCCGAATAGGCGCGAAGCTTGGCATTGGCCGCGGTCAACGCGTCGTCTGAGATATCCTTCGGCGCGATGGCGTCGGCGAGCGCCTCATAAGCTTTGTTTACGGGCGGGCTCGCGTGATCGACAAAGTTCCGGTTGATGTCGGCGTTGTCCTCGTTGACACGCCGGTCCCACGAAAAACCATAGGGATTCAGAGCGTGCAGCAGGATAACTTTCGCCGTCTTCGGCACGCGGCGGGCTAACCCTTCGTGCAACAGGCCGGTCTGCACGCCGGAGCCGAAGTAACCCTCGACGCCATGCGTGCCGGAAATCAACAACAAGGCCGAACCGGCATCACGGGGGCCGATGGTCGCCGTGTCGAGAAACAGCGGCTTGCCGTCGCGCGCCGCAGCCGACGGATGTGCGCGCGCGATGCCGCGGAGACCGGCCGCCGCACAGGCTTTCAGGAACGCGCTGCGGGCCGAGCGATAGCCGGTCGGAAAATATGCCGAAGGTTCCGTTATCATCGCTGCGAGCCTACCCGTCTTTTGCGCGTAGCGCCCGGGTTATCAGCTGAAATTTGCCGATTTTGCAGGCACCTGCACACCACGCAGCCACTCCACCGCGTCATTTTCCACGGGTTCACGGCCTTTTGAAAGAAAATCACCAAACTGAAAAAAAACCGTCTTCTTTCTGCGACTGCGTCTCGATAACCCAAACACGGCGAGCGCCAAACTGCAATGAAGAGGTAGGGGTAATGACACGCAGCACCATGATGGCCACCACGCTGGTGGGGGTCTTTCTGTTGGCATCAAATG
>JAGWVX010000247.1 GCA_018970685.1 Alphaproteobacteria bacterium
TATCCGTTTGATGGGCGACAAAATCGCCGCAAAGCAGGCCGTGAAAGAGGTTGGTATTCCGACTGTTCCCGGCTCCGACGGCGCCGTCGGCTCCGACCAAGACGCGGCACGTACTGCTGAGAGCATTGGCTATCCCGTTCTTATCAAGGCAACGGCGGGCGGCGGCGGACGCGGCATGAAAGTTGCGCAGAAGCCCTCAGATCTCTCGCTGGCCCTCACGACCGCGCGTGCTGAAGCCAAGACGGCATTCGGCAATGACGCAATTTATATGGAAAAATACCTCCAAAAGCCGCGCCATATCGAGGTGCAGGTCTTGGCGGACGCGACCGGCCGCGTGATCCATCTGGGCGAGCGCGATTGCTCGCTCCAACGTCGGCATCAAAAGGTATGGGAAGAAGCTGGCAGCCCTGCATTGAATGCGGTTCAGCGCGGAGAAGTTGGCAGCGTCGTCACGCGCGCGCTGGAGAAGCTCGGTTATTTGGGCGCTGGTACCGTCGAATTCCTATACGAGGATGGGCACTTCTACTTCATCGAGATGAACACCCGCCTGCAGGTCGAACATCCTGTCAGCGAAGCCATTACCGGTATCGATATTGTCCGCGAACAGATCCGGATCGCCGGTGGTGCGCCGCTCGAAATCGAACAAAAGGATGTGGCTTTCTCTGGTCATGCTATCGAGTGCCGAATCAATGCGGAAAATGCGTTCACCTTTCAACCATCACCCGGCCTTATCACACAGTTTCATACACCCGGCGGACTGGGCGTGCGTTTTGATTCAGCGATTTATGCGGGTTACCGCATTCCTCCTTATTACGACAGCCTGGCCGGCAAGCTCATCGTCCATGGCAGGAGCCGCAACGAGTGTCTGATGCGGCTGCGCCGCGCGCTGGACGAGCTCGTGGTCGGCGGGGTCGAGACCACTATTCCCCTATTCCAGCAGCTTGTGCGTGAGCACGATATCCTGAATGGCGATTATAACATCCATTGGTTGGAGCACTATCTTTCGAAGAAAGGGGCTTAAGGTTGTTGCTGTTCGGCGCTAGCCTCGTGTCATGCACGCGCCGCTTCTGACGCCGGACATTCTCCTTCGCGCTTACGCCGAGGGGCTGTTTCCGATGGCTGAACGGCATGATGACGCTGCGCTTTATTGGATTTCGCCGGAAAAGCGTGGAATATTTCCGCTAGACGCGTTTCATGTCCCTAAACGGCTCGCGCGCACTGTGCGAAGCGACAAATTCACGGTTACCACCGATACGGCTTTCGCGGAGATCATGCGCGCCTGTGCCGCCCCGGGGAAGGGGCGTGAAGAAACCTGGATCAACGATGAAATACTACGCCTCTATACCGCGCTTCACGCCGGTGGCCATGCGCATTCGCTTGAATGCTGGCGCGACGGCAAACTAGTAGGCGGTCTCTACGGCGTGCGGCTCGGTGGCGCCTTTTTCGGCGAAAGCATGTTCTCTCGCGAGAGAGATGCCAGCAAAATCGCCCTTGTCCACCTTGTCGCACGCCTCAAATACGGCGGCTTCAAGCTGCTCGATGCTCAGTTTCTGACTGAGCATCTGGCTCGTTTTGGGGCGATCGAAATTTCCCGCAAGAAGTACCTCGCCGTCTTAGGCAGCGCGGTCGCTACCCCAGCTTATTGGCCCGCGCCCTCCGGCAACGTCGGCATGCTTTCGTCCGCTCCGGCGTTGGGAGAAACCGGCTTGACCGGCGCGACAGCGACCACGGAAGGCTGCTGGCCGGGCGCCGTCGTCTTACAGCTGATCACCCAAACATCGTAGAGCGGATGCTGCATCCCGTTCAGACCGGGGCTGGAGGCATACATCCAGCCGGAAAAAACCCCCCGTTCCGGCTTGTCCGGACGGTGGTCTTCGATCTGAAGAAAAGCGGAGGTTTCCGGCGTCTCACTCGGAGGTGTTGAATAACAGTAATGCGCAACAATAGTCAGCGTTTTGAACTTCACCGGCTGATTTAGCGGCGCAAGCAATTCGACCGCTTTGCCGGTGATCTTGTCGAGCGCGCGCAACACCAACGTCTCGTGGCCCGTGGGCGCACGCACCGGCGGCGGTACGTCCGTCGCTGGCGCGGTCGACGTGGCTGCCGGTGCGGAGGTTGCAGGCAGTGCAGGTGTCGACGGCGCCGCAGCAACAGGCGCGGTGGCCGCTGGAGTGACTGGCGCGCTGGTATCCGCAGGTTCGGTCGGCGCGGTCTGCGCTAGCGCCGCAGCTGCAAACGCGGTCGCTGACATAGCCGCCAATATCAGGCGCCGCTTCATGGTTTTGGTGCGGTAGAATTCCCGCCGCTATTGTTGTTGCCGCCGCTCGTGCCGCCGCCGACAAAGCGCGATAACAGACCCATCATATCGAGGGATCCCTGCGTGTTGCGAATGGCGCCGCCGGGCGGCAGCATCTTGTCGCTACCGCCAGGCGATATCGAGAGATATGAACTGCCGAGCAAGCCCGCAGACGTCACGACCAGCGAAGAGTCCGCCGGAATCTGCACGTCGTTGTGAATATTCATGTGCACTGTAACAAGGTAGTTCGGATTGAGTGTCAGCGAAGAAACGGCGCCGACCTTAATGCCGGACAGCCGCACATCGGTTCCTACCGCAATGCCGTCGACACGCGACAAATTCGCCGTAAGCTCATAACCTGAGATTCCAGTCGAGCCAGTGCTTCGGTAAGCAAAGGCCAGAAAGAACACCGCCACCGCAATGACGGCGGCACCGATCAGCGTTTCAACCGTGTCGTTGTGCATCGTCTAAACCGGTCTCCAGGGTTCGTAGTCGCCGGTCGCTGGGGCGCGTACGCCACCGCGGGCCAAGCTGCCCGGCGGATAATAAGCCCCTTTTGTGCCACTCATGTTTGGCAAATGATCTTTTTCCCAGGCTTTGACTGCTGCGGGCCCTTTCGGCGGGTCCTGAAAGGTATGGTGCAGCCAGCCATGCCAGTCAGCCGGTACGCGCGACGCTTCGACAGTACCCTTGTAGAGTACCCACCGACGCTTACCGCTTTTGCTGCGGTAATAGCGGTTGCCATACTGATCGTCACCCACGGCCACCCCATTGAGCCAAGTGTTGACCAGCGTTCCGGCTGTAGCGTTTTGCCACCACACAAAAAGCATCCGCAACAAACCCATGCGCGTGTTCCTTAGGCTTCGAGATTCGAGGGAATATAGAGGGCCGACAGCGCCGGCGCCAAGCAAATGGCGCGTCGCATGTCACGAATAGACGCCGCGCAAAGCGCCTCCAATGCCGCGGCGTGTCGCTCCATCCACAATCGAGTCACAAAGACACCGCGGTCTGTGTGTCGTAAAAGCGAAAAAATTTTCTGCGCGATTCCGAAACCCCGCTTGACTCGCGGCTTTTGTGCGCTGTGTTAAGATACTATATCTGGTGGGTAAGATTTCGTTTACCACTTATCCCTTGCGCACCCCCATGGATGGGGTCAATACTTTGCCTCTGTCGCTTCTCGCGACACCAAATCTGGCGGACGAAACTACCTCTAGCCGCCGGGGCTGCCGTCGTACAGGCAGATCCCCGCGGAGAGGAAAGCTGTCCCCAAAATGGTGCTGCAGGTGGTGATTGCGGGCTCAAACTTCAGGATTTGTGGGGGTTTCATGCGTATTCGGCGTCAGTTCACGGTGGAAAGCCATTCGCCCTACGAAGATGTCTCGTTCCGCCAAGCGACCAGCGAAATCCGAAACCCCGACGGTTCGGTCGTGTTCCGGCAAACGGACATCGAAGTTCCCGAAGAGTGGAGCCAAGTCGCCTGCGACGTTCTGGCCCAGAAATATTTTCGCAAGGCGGGTGTGCCCGCTTCGCTCAGGCCAGTCCCCGAAGAGGGGGTGCCCGAGTGGCTGTGGCGCAAAGCGGCGGACGGCAGCGAGACGACGGGGGAGGCATCGGCCAAGCAGGTGTTCGGCCGCATGGCAGGCACCTGGACCTATTGGGGCTGGAAGGGCGGCTATTTCGACGGCGAAGCCGATGCACGGGCCTTTCACGACGAGCTCTGCCATATGCTGGCGACGCAAAAGGCCGCCCCTAACTCGCCGCAGTGGTTCAACACAGGCCTGCACTGGGCTTATGGCATCGACGGCCCGAGCCAGGGCCACTACTACGTCGACCACATGACCGGTCGGCTGACGAAGTCGGCGACGGCCTACGAACACCCCCAACCGCACGCCTGCTTCATCCAGTCCGTGGCCGACGATCTCGTCAACGAAGGCGGGATCATGGACCTGTGGACCCGCGAAGCGCGCCTCTTCAAATACGGCTCGGGCACCGGCACGAACTTCTCCGCCCTGCGCGGCGAGAACGAGAAGCTGTCGGGCGGCGGCAAATCGTCCGGCCTGATGAGCTTCCTCAAGATCGGCGACCGGGCGGCCGGCGCCATCAAATCGGGCGGCACGACGCGCCGCGCGGCCAAGATGGTGATCGTCGACGTCGACCATCCCGACATCGAGGATTTCATCAACTGGAAGGTCATCGAGGAACAGAAGGTCGCCTCAATGGTGGCCGGCTCCAAGCTGGCCGAGAAGCACCTGAAGGCCGTGATGAAGGCCTGCGTCAACTGCCAGGGTTCCGGCGACGACTGCTTCGACCCCAAAAAGAACCCGGCGCTGCGGCGCGAGGTAAAGGCTGCACGCAAATCGATGAT
>JAGWVX010000248.1 GCA_018970685.1 Alphaproteobacteria bacterium
TGATAGCCGAAGCCGCGGATTTCGCCCTTGGGGAACACCGGCCGGTTGAAGGTGTGGTAGTCGCCCTTGGCGATGTTGTCCATGAGCAGCTGCCACTGATTCTGCAGCGCCTCGTGGAGCACCGCGCAGCGCACGGCGCGCGCCGCGATGCGTCCGATCGTCGAGTGCAGCGCGCCGAGCGGGATCTGGGTGCCGGCGACCTTGCTTGCAACCTCGATCAGCTTGGTCAAATGCCGTTTGGTCGGTTCGTGGCCGGCGGCGTACATGCCGAGCACGTTGGCAAGCGGGCCGACCTGCGCCCGCTTGTCGAGGAAGGTCGGCGCTTTGATCCAGGAGTATTTCCCGTCGTCGTGGAAGTCGTCGTATTTCGGCGTCGTCTGCCCGTCGAAGGGATGCAGCGCGCCGTCCGTGCCCGAATATTCGTACCAGGAATGCGCGACCGCTTCTTTGACGCCGTCGCGGAAATAGGCGTCCTGATAGCTGGTGATCGCCTTGAATCGCGAGAGATCGCCTGCGGGGACGTAGCCGCCCGGCAGTTCGAATTTCGTCCCCTTGGTGTCGAGCGGCAGATCGGGCACCGACAGGTAATTGGTGACCCCGGCGCCGTATTTCGTCCAGTTCGCATAAAGCGCGCCGACGGCGGCGACGTCGTTGATCATCGCGTTGTGCACGAAGTCGCCGAGCTCGTCGATGTAGGACTTGATGGCGTAGAGCCGCTCCAGCGTCAGCGTCGATTGGCTCTCGGGATTGATGGGGTTCGCCACCCCGCCGACGGCGAGGTTCTGGATGTGCGGCGTCTTCGAACCCAGGATGGTGACCACCTTGTTGGCGGTGCGCTGTACCTCCAGCGCTTGGATATAATGCGTCGCCGCCAGCAGGTTGACGTCGGGCGGCAGCTTCATGGCCGGGTGGCCCCAGTAACCGGAGGCGAAGACGCCGAGATCGCCGCTGGCGACGAAGTTTTGCAGCTTGTCGCGCACCGCGGTGATGTTGGGGATGCTGTTGGCCTTGTAATCGGACAGGCTGGCGCCGAGCTGGGCCGCGCCGGCCGGATCGCCTTTCAGCGCCGAGACGATGTCGACCCAGTCGAGCGCGGCGAGCTGATAGAAATGCACGATATGGTCGTGGATGCCGTGCGCCGCCACGATCATGTTGCGGATATATTGGGCGTTGAGCGGCACTTCCAGATCGAGCGCGTTCTCCACCGCGCGCACCGAGGCGATGGCGTGCACCGTCGTGCAGACGCCGCAGATGCGCTGCGTGAATATCCAGGCGTCGCGCGGATCGCGGTCCTTGAGGATGATTTCGATGCCGCGCCACATCTGGCCCGACGACCAGGCTTTGGTGACTCTGCCGCCGTCGACTTCGCAGTCGATGCGCAGGTGACCCTCGATGCGGGTGATGGGGTCGATCGTGATGCGGGTCAAGGCAGCCTCCTGTTAGCGATGTGCGGCATCGCCGTGCAGCACGGGCAAGGTCTTGATGAAGACGAGGTAAAGCAGCACTTCGAGCGCGATGATGCCGATGGACACCATCAGCTCGGGCGCCGAGGGGAAATAGGTCCAGTTGGTCACCGGCGTATAGCCGATCAGATAGGCGTCGAGACGGTAGAGCGATCCGCCGGCCAGCAAAGCCACCGCGCCGAGGAACGATGCCCGCCGGCTCGCACGCCAGGCCGGAACGATGAAGATCAGGGCCGCCGCCGCAAACAGCGCGTTCTCGATCCAGAACAGGAACACCTTGACGCTGGCGACGAAGGCGAACGCCACGACATGGCGGGAGAAGAGATCGCCCCAGCGCAGCGCCAGCCAGGCGACGGCGATCCAGCCGACGACGATCGACATTTTCGAGATCAAGGCGTGTTGAGACGGCAGCGCGAAGGTCTTGGAGACCACGGTCGCCTCGAACATCACGATGCCGTAGCCCATGGCCAGCGCGCTGCTGACGAACAAGGCCGGCAGCCAGAGCGTGAACCACAGCGGCGAGAGCTTGTAGCCCATCACCAGCAGCATCGACCCGAGCGACGACTGGTGCATGGTGGGCAGCAGCACGCCGAGCGCCGCGAACACATACATCCAACGGTCGAGGAAACGCTTGATGCCGGGATGGTTCCAGCGTTCCAGAAAAGCCGGCGAGAACTCGATCCACAGCACGACCACATAGGCCATGACGCACAGCGCCACCTCGTACATCACCGAGTTTAGCTGCGCGTGCCAGGGCAGCAGCAGATTATAGGCGTGCCAATAGCGGCCGAGATCGAAGATCACGGCGACGCCGCCGAGCGTATAGCCGAACAGCCCGCTGAGCAGCGCCGGCCGCATCAGGGAATGGTACCTGCCGCGATTGAAGATGTAGACCAGCAGCGCCATGGCGAAGCCGCCGCAGCCGAAGGCGGTGCCGATGATGACGTCGACGACGACCCAGATTCCCCAGGGATAGCCGGGATTGATGTTGGCGACCGCGCCGAGTCCGAAGAGAAACCGCTGCAGCAGGAAATAGAAGCCGATGACGACCAGGGCGGCGAGCACCAGTGTGGTCGGCGTGATCAAATTCCTGCGCAGCGGTGCGGCGGTGCTCATGGGTCTGCCCCCTAGGACTTCGGTTCGTCGTCGGGGCGGTTGCGCGCGATGTTACGGCGCGCCAGGAACGCGAACCCGGCGAAAGCGGCGATCGGCGCGAGCAGCCAGTGGTAGAGCGTGTGCTGCATACCTTCGGCGATCGAAGCAGGCGACTGCCGTCCGACCGTCGGCAAGCCGAGATCCGCGAACGGAACGCCGGCGAGATAGCGCACCTGGGCGCCGCCGGCTTCGTGCTCGCCGTAGACGCCTTTGACATAATGCGGAATGGTTGCGGCGTTGGGCGGCCGGTCGTCGCCGATTTTTCCTCTCGGAAACTCATAGGGCGCACCGGGAGCCGCCGCGAGGCGCCGCCCGATCTCCTGCTCGATCTCCTTGACCGATCCGAACAGCGATGCGCCCGTCGGGCACACGTCGCAGCAGGCCGGAATCTTGCCTTCTTTCTGCAGGTGAACGCAGAACTGGCACTTGGCGATCTTGCCGAACGGATCGGAGAAGTCGAATTGCGGGATCCCGAACGGGCAGCCGTAGACGCAATAACGGCAGCCGATGCAGACGTCCGGATTATAGCTGACGATGCCGGTCGTCGCGTCCTTGGTCATGGCGCCGACCGGACAGACCGAGATGCATGACGGGTCGGCGCAATGCAGGCAATGCCGCTTGACGAAGGCGAAGCCGTTGATCTCTTGGTCCTTAAACTCCGCGGTGCCGTTGCGGTAGATCTTGATGACATTGAGCGTGCGGCCGGAAAGGTCCTCCGGCGTATCCCAGGTGTGCTCGTTCCAGCCGGACAGCGATTCTGGGATGACGTCGGGCGGCATGTCGTTGGCCACTTTGCAGGCCGCCATGCAGGCCTTGCAGCCGATGCAAAGCGTCGAGTCGTAAAGCATGCCGACCGCTTCCGGCGGAATCTGCTTCGCCGGTCGCGGGATCGCCGCGTCCGCCTCGATGGGAACGGCGGTTGCCGCCGTGGCGAGACCGGCGCCCTTCAGGAAATCCCTGCGGTCGACCTGGCTCATGGCTAGGCCTCCTTGTTCGGTGCGTCCGTTTCGCTCGGTTTGTCGTTGCCCATCTGCTTGAGCAACATCGCGCCGGCCCCCACGGCGACGCCCCCCGCCACGCCCAGCGCCGCGGCGGCGCCGATGCTGATGCCTTCGCCCTTTTCGGCGCCGACCAGCGGATAAGCGGTCGGCGGCGTCAGGTTCTTCACCTTGGCCAGCGCATGTATCGGTTTGCGGAACGCATCCGCTTTCTCGGTGCAGCCGTAGCAGGGGTGCCCGGTGCCCACCGGCCAGGAGGCGAAGCCGACATCGCCGAAGCCGATCGCCGGACAGTTGGCGTAGGTTTCCGGACCCTTGCAGCCGATCTTGTAAAGGCAGAAGCCCTGCCGGTGGCCTTCGTCGCCGAACTCGATCGCGAAGCGGCCGGCGTCGAAATGCGGCCGCCGCTCGCAGTTTTCGTGGATCAGCCGGCCATAGGCGAACTTCGGCCGGTTGTGCCGGTCGAGTTCGGGCGGCCGCTTGAAGGTCAAGAGATAGAGCACGGTCGACAGGAAATTGTAGGGGTTGGGCGGACATCCCGGGATGTTGACCACCGTCTTGCCGGGAATGACCGTATGCGTCCCGACGGCGCCGGTGGGGTTGGGATCGGCCGATTGGATGCCGCCCCACGAGGCGCAGGAACCGATGGCGATGACGGCCGCCGCGCCTGCCGCTGCTTCCCTGACGTGCTCGAGATGCGTCTTGCCGGCGACTTTGCAGTAGATGCCGCCGTCCTTCATCGGCGTGCCGCCCTCGGTCACCAATACGTATTTGCCTTTGTACTTCTTCATCATCGCCTGTTTGTAGGCGATCGCCTGCTCGCCGGCGCCGGCGCAAAGCGTCTCGTGATAGTCGAGCGAGATCATCTCGAGGATCAGCGTTTCCACGGTCGGGTGGGTGGCGCGCAGCAGCGACTCGGTGCAGCCGGTGCATTCCTGGCCGTGCAGCCAGATGACCGGGGGCCGGGCGGGCGAGACCATCGCCTCCGCCATCCGCACGCCGGCCGCCGATGTCAGCCCCATGGTGGCGGCGACGCCGGCGC
>JAGWVX010000249.1 GCA_018970685.1 Alphaproteobacteria bacterium
CCTTCCTGCGCCAATGGGGAACGACCAAGAGAAAAGGTCATTTCGCGGGCGACTTCATCTATCCAACCGATGCCGCGCTCGCCGGCAATGGCGACCTCTTTATCGCCGACGCTTACGCCAATCGAATCCAGGTTTTCGACCGCGGCGGCAAATTCCTGACAAAATGGGGCGGTCCTTTCGCGATCGGCATTCCTGGCGGCTTCAACGGTTGGTTCAGGGTCGCGATAAGCCTCGCTTTCGGATCGAAAGGCGATCTCTTCGTCGCCGACTTCTACAATGATCGCATTCAAAAATTCTCAGCCAACGGCATATTCCTGACAAGCTTCGGCCACAAGGGTGCCAGCCCGGGTGACTTTCACCATCCCATTGGCGTTGCCGTTGCGAGGGATGGTTCCGTCTTTGTCGCCGACCTTGCCAATGATCGCATCGAGAAGTGGCGACCGACGCAATGATCTCTCGGTTAGCGACGATGGTGCATCCCACAGGATGCAGATATCTACGCCAATCGACAGTGGGAGAGGCCGTCGAGAACACGGAGAGCCAGCAGCGGCAACATGCTTTGGCGGAATCGGCAGGGGCGATGGGCTTTGCCTCGGTGGCGGTCATCGACGACGATTTTGGCCGGTCGGGATATGGCATGATCGAATGTCCCGGCTTGGCCGACGTGCTTGGCCCGCTATCGTCGCCGACATTGCGTTCGTCATCAGAACCTCCAGACTATCAAGTGTGGCCTGCGATGCTTAACGGCTGAGGCTCACACGGCTGTGATTCCTCGCGATCACCCTGCTCACGATGGTGATCCAGCCTGTCGCCTTTATCGCCACTGTATCGTAATGGGATTTTTGCTCCCGAGACGAAGCCATGTCCGTGCGTGTCCAGGTCGCACATCCAAATCGCTCCAAGAAGCGTCACGTGGTGCGCACAAATACTGGATAAATGACCGAGCCAACTGGGTTCGTTCAATTTTGATTCAGTCTCCATCAATCGATCCGCACTCATCGGAACAAACAACTTGCCGGTGCAACGCCAAACCGGCAGATTATACTTGACGTCTTGATCGAAACCGAGGAGCGGGGAGGTGCGGTAACCCGAAGTAGGGTGAGGGGATCGAGTCCAATTGGAATTGGGTAGGAACCATGTTGCGTAGAGTTGTGATTGCCAACGATCCATCCAACCACGTTTCTCATGCGGCCGCGTCGCTTCGGTGTTTTGTGCATGGCGAGCCAATCGGCAGACTCAGACCTGCAGATGATGTCGCCGCGATTGCTTTGCGGCGCCGCAGAACACGAAATCGCAATCAAAACCGGGCCACGCCCAGTCTTGGCTTCCTGAATTCTCCGGCTCGTTCCTGCGAGCCGGCGCTTGGACAAATATCGCGTCGCGCGAAGGTGCGGCCATGACGATTGGTGCGCAGCCCGGGGGCCCGATGCCTGACCCGTGGACTGGCCAAGACCGCTACAAGTGGATGTTCCGCCTCCCTCGTGTCGCCTGGGGATGGGAGTTGTTGCGGCGTGACCCGGACTATCAAACAGCCTACCGCGCGTCCCTTTCTCGAGGGAACACGAGGACATCACAGTCCTACACCGAGCCGACCCATTGGTCCCTGTTGCGCTTTGAGAATCCAGACCATGACGCACGAACGGCCAATGTCCTGTGGCGTCGGGATCATTGCCGTGAAGTTCTGCCCTTGATCGCCAGCCGCGAACACTGCCAGTATGACGCCGGCCAGTTTTCCATCGACCACCTACAATGTCGCATCACCGTATACTGCGAAGAGGACGGCAATCGTTGCCACATCTTGTTCGCACAGGACGGTCGCTTTCTGCAGCTGGAAATCTGCGGTGCAGACTGTGTGCAAGATGGCGTCTTAATGACACCGGTCCTGCCAAACCCGCGCCACCGCACCGCGCGCCTATCGGCGGTGCACCGGTTGACCGACCTCATGGCCAAAGGCATTCTGCGCCCCGCGCTTTATCCACCCTTGAAACGCGCTCGGCGCCTCGTGGAAGTCATCCAAGTGCTCGACGCGGCGCTTGCCGGCGCCGTTCCTCGCGACATCGCGCTTGGTATCTACGGTTCTGCCCGGTTTCGGCGCGAGTGGCACTATCCCAATAACGGCTTGCGCCAACACGTCATGACGGCCCTTGATTACGGCAAAACCCTCATGCAGGGTGGCTATCGGCGCTTTCTTTCGTGAGACATTCGTCCGTGGGGCGCCGAGGAAATTTCGCGCGTTCGAGCCCTGTCAATCGCCATCATCCTCCATCAACAAATGGCGGTAGCCCTGTTGTGTCATCCAATGCGCACGCATCATATGCGAATCGTACATGCGCAAGGCGCGCGCAGGCTCCTTCTCGGGATCAATCTTGAACAGGACCCGCACGACCTCCCGCCAGTCCGCTTTCGCTGCCTCGGCATCGAGCATGCGTATGTAAACAACCAACAGCGTGTAATCGTAATCGGTCAGTGCCTCAACGGTCGGCGCGACGTCGGCGATGTAGGGATCAAGCGTTGGCCGGGGGCGCCGTGGCATGGAAAGGCTCCACTTCTTGTGACGGCATATGCGCCGTATTTCACGCTGTTACCCGCGTCGAATTTCGAAGGTTGTTAATGGCGCCAGGGCAACCTCTCGCTGAAACGCCAACCATTCTTGCTGCGCCGTCCGCACAAAACTCTTTCCAACTTACAATGAGATTCCCAGGGCAGGGCGAACAACGACACCACTCGATAGCGGATTGAGGTGAAAGGGAAGCGACAAAAAGTGGAATCCATAGGATCCGCAAACCTCGGTTGAACGCAGGCCGCTATACGCGCGGTGATGCGGAATGCTCAGATTGTTTGTTCCGCGCCTGGACTACTTCGGCCCCCGAGTCGCGACGCCTGTGCAGCGTCCGCTCACAATTGGCTGTGCCGAGGCCAACGATCTTGCGGCTCCGGCGTTGCCATCGTGCCGCGCCAGTCACCCATATGCGATCAGCGCTTACCCATTATATTCGCGACGCAGCGGCCTGAGAGAACAGCGGGCGGCTTTGTGTCTCCGGCCGCCTGACCAAAGGGCCGCTCTTGGAGTGAGAGGTCGGCGGGCCCTTTACGACGGGCTGCAAGTCGGGAGAGAGGCTTCCGGCGCCCGTCGTGGAGATTATGCCATGATCCCGAACCAGACATTGGACGCCGTCGGCCATCCGGACGGTGGCTACAGAGTGGACACGACCCGCGGCCAACGGATCGGCCGCGTGTCGTCCGAGTGGTTCTCGCGTCCGGCAGACGAACGCTTTCTCTCGCTGTCGGAGCTATTCGATGCCGTGCGCGGCCGCGCCGAGCGCAGCCGAACCCGCACCGTTGAAAGTGCCGCGATCCGCGTCGAAGCCAGCCGCGAAAATTCCGAGCATCTTGCGCTGCATCTTCCGAACTCTGGCTTGCCTGTCGCACCGACGCATTGGAGTTTTGGCCAGCTTGCGAGCCTGGTCGGGGCACCGGCCGCCTATCTTCGCGACCTGCCTGCCCCGTTGGCGGCGATCAATCTGCAATACGGGCTGGCCTCCCACCGAGCAGAGCTCGTCAAAACCCTTGAGGTCGAGAATGATCGCACCGAGCTGCGCGCGATCACGGGTCCCGATTACGGCCGCATCTACGATCACGAACTGGTCTCCGCCGTACAACGTATCGCGGGAAACGGCACTTGCGATACGCGCTGGAAGGTTCCCGGCGTGCTCGACTGGTCGAAAGGCATCTACAATCCACGCGTCGACGTCACGCCAGAGACGACGACGCTTTATGCTTCAGACCGTGACGTGTTCCTGTTTCTGGTGGATGACCTCAATCCGATCGAGGCGGGACGGCTGCCCGACGGTTCGCCAGATTTATATTTCCGAGGCTTCTACGGTTGGAACTCGGAAGTGGGCGCCAAGGCTCTCGGCATTGCCAGTTTCTATCTTCGAGCCGTCTGCCAGAATCGCAACCTTTGGGGTGTTGAAGATTTCGAGGAAATCACGATCCGCCACTCCAAATATGCAGCGTCGCGCTTCGCACACGAGGCGGCACCGGCGCTGACGCGGTTCGCCGATTCCTCCCCTATGCCCTTCGTCACCGGCATCAAGGCGGCGCGCGAGATGATCGTCGCGCGCAGCGACGAGGACCGCATCGAATTCCTCCACAAGAGCGGCTTCGGGAAATTTGAGACTACAAAGATCATCGACACCGTCCTCGCCGAAGAGAGTCACAAGCCCGAGAGCATTTTCGATTTCGTGCAAGGGATCACGGCGGTCGCCCGCAGCAAACTCCACCAAAATGCTCGTCTCGAACTGGAGGCCCGCGCCAAGAAGCTTCTCGATCGGGCAGCATAGACCCGCAGCTTGGCTATCCGCCCATCGTCATTCCGGCGTCACCCTCCAGAGTAAGAGGGCGGCGCCGGTCTTCGTGACGGGTCGGAGGCCGAAAGAATGGCTTTCGGCCGCCCGTCGCGGAGTATTTCAAATGTCAAAGTCCGTTCAGAAGATTACCCTTAGCCAGTCGCGCGATATTCCCTTCAACCAGCTGGTGCTCAGCCAGTCCAATGTGCGTCGGATCAAGGCCGGCGTCTCGATCGAGGAACTGGCCGAGGATATCGCTCGGCGCACGCTGCTGC
>JAGWVX010000250.1 GCA_018970685.1 Alphaproteobacteria bacterium
CAACAAGATCGGCACCGGCAAGTTCAAGGCTTATTCGGCGGGCTCCATGCCGGCAGGCCGGGTCAACCCCCGTACGCTGATGTTGCTTGAGCGCCTCGGCCTTCCCACTGACGGCCTGCGGTCGAAGAGCTGGGATGAATTCTCCCAACCCGGCGCGCCCGCGCTCGATTTCGTGTTCACGGTCTGTGACAACGCGGCGAAGGAGGTCTGCCCCGTGTGGCCCGGGCAGCCCGTGACCGCGCACTGGGGCATTCCCGATCCGGCTGCCGCGGCAGGGGACGACGAGACGATCGACGCGGCCTTCCGCGAGGCGTTCGCGATCTTGCAGCGCCGTATCGAGCTCTTTTCCAACCTGCCGGTGAAAAGCCTTGATCGCCTCTCGCTGAAGAACAAAATTGACAAAATCGGCAAGATGCCATGAACAACGTTACGATCTACCACAATCCGGCCTGCGGCACGTCGCGCAACGTGCTTGGCATCATCCGCAATGCTGGCATCGAGCCGGTCGTCATCGAGTATCTCAAGACGCCGCCCGACAAGGCGACACTCGTGAGCTTGATTGCCCGCATGGATATTCCCGTCCACGATCTACTGCGCCGAAAGGGCACGCCCTATGACGAACTCGAGCTTGGCGACGCCAAGTGGACGGACGACGAGCTGATTGATTTCATGCTGGCCCACCCCATCCTCATCAACCGCCCAATCGTTACAACGCCGCTTGGCGCGAAACTGTGCCGCCCATCGGAGGTGGTGCTCGACATCCTGCATCAGCCGCAGAAGGGCGCGTTTACGAAAGAGGACGGCGAGAAGGTCGTCGATGAACAGGGCCGCCGCATCGAGAATAAGGACTCCAGTCGATGACAGATACCGTCGCGGCCCAGGCTGTTTCCGCCGCCCAAGCAAGACTTCCTTTGTTCGAACGCTGGCTCACGCTGTGGGTGGCGCTGTGCATCGTGGCTGGCGTGATCCTGGGTCAGGTCCTGCCGGCCGCTTTCCACACCCTGGGCGATGCAACGATCGCGCAAGTCAATCTGCCGGTGGCCATTCTCGTCTGGCTCATGATCATTCCGATGCTGCTCAAGATCGACCCGGCGGCGTTGCGCGAGGTAGGCGCCCATTGGCGCGGGATCGCTGCCACGGTCGGCGTCAACTGGCTGGTCAAGCCGTTCTCGATGGCGCTGTTGGGCTGGCTGTTCGTCGGCATCCTGTTCCGTCCCCTCCTCCCGCCGGCACAAATAAACAGCTACATCGCCGGATTGATCCTCCTGGCGGCGGCTCCCTGCACGGCGATGGTGTTCGTGTGGTCGAACCTCGTTGACGGCGAACCGCATTTCACCTTGAGCCAGGTGGCGCTCAACGATTCCATCATGGTGGTGGCCTTCGCCCCCATCGTCGGGTTGTTGCTGGGTCTGTCGTCTATCTCGGTGCCGTGGGACACGCTGGTCCTATCCGTCGTCCTTTACATCGTGGTGCCGGTCGCCATCGCCCAGCTCTGGCGCGCGAGCCTGTTGAAATCCGGCGGACAGCCGGCGCTGGCCGCGACGCTGCGCCGGCTCGGACCGGTGTCGCTGACGGCGCTTCTGGCGACGTTGGTGCTGCTGTTCGGCCTTCAAGGAGAACAGATCATCCGCCAGCCCGTGGTGATCCTGCTGCTCGCCGTACCGATCCTGATCCAGGTCTATTTCAATGCTGGTCTCGCCTATCTGCTCAACCGGCAGCTGGGCGTCGATTGGTGCGTGGCGGGCCCTTCGGCCCTGATCGGCGCCAGCAACTTCTTCGAGCTCGCGGTCGCGACGGCCATCGTGCTGTTCGGCTTCCAATCCGGTGCCGCCCTGGCGACCGTCGTCGGAGTCCTAGTGGAAGTGCCCGTCATGCTCTCGGTCGTGCGTGTCGTGCGTCTTTCTCGCGGATGGTATGAGCGTGGCATTCCGGCAAGAAGCCGCTGACCGCGCGTTTCTCGACATAAACCTCGACGAGGCACCGGCCGGCGCCCTGCGACATTGTGGGCGATTTGATCGCGGACCATTCCGCGCTATTTCATGCGCTGATGCGCATAAGCGGAATAAACGATGCCTGAGGTCGCCCACATCATGTCCGCCCTCTCCGATCCGACCCGCCTTGGAGCCCTGCAATTGCTGTGGGACGGCAACGAACATTGTGTCTGCGAGATGATGAGGGTTCTCGGCGCCACCCA
This sequence comes from Alphaproteobacteria bacterium, assembly GCA_018970685.1. Taxonomy (GTDB): domain Bacteria; phylum Pseudomonadota; class Alphaproteobacteria; order Micropepsales; family Micropepsaceae; genus Rhizomicrobium. Next base: position 2,195 of record JAGWVX010000250.1, read on the forward strand.
GTCGCGCATGTCGCGGCACATGGGCGTATTGAAGAACGCAGGTCTTGTCATTGATCGTCGCGATGCCCAGTGGGTGCGCTACCGGCGCAATCCGGCGCTCAACCCCCAAACCGCGGCCATTGTCGACGCCGTCGTCGCCGCCTTGAAGGGCAACAGAAGGCGGGCAGCATGAGCACTGCGGCCCTTAAGCACAGACACGCCGACAACGCCGCGGTTTGGATCGCAGGAGCGGCGGGGTTCATCGTGTTGTGGTTTATCGTCTATGCCAGGCTCGCGCCGTTGTCGGAATGGATCGTCTCGCTATTCCCTCTGGCGCGCGCGAGCCGTTCCGGCGATGCCGCGGTCTTCTTCGTGTTCGAAACGCCCAAAGTGCTGATGCTCCTGACTCTCGTGGTTTTCGCCATGGGCATGGTGCGCAGCTTCTTCTCGCCGGAGCGCACACGCGCCTTCCTCGCCGGAAAACGCGAAGGACTCGGCAACATCGCGGCGGCGGGGCTCGGCACCGTCACGCCCTTTTGCTCGTGCTCGGCCGTGCCGATGTTCCTGGGTTTCGTTTCGGCCGGTGTGCCGTTAGGCGTCACTTTCTCCTTCCTGATCGCCGCCCCAATGGTCAATGAAGTGGCGCTTGGCCTCCTGTTCGCGCTGATCGGATGGAAAGTGGCCCTGGTCTATCTCGCCTTCGGGCTCGGCGTCGCCATCGTTGCGGGCTGGGTCATCGGACGCCTGCATCTGGAAGGCTGGCTGGAGCAATGGGTCCGCGATATGCGGACGGGCGTCGCACAAATTCCATCTATCCGGCTCACGACCATCGACCGGGTTAAGGCCGGCATCGAGGCCGTGAAGGACATCGTGGGAAAAGTCTGGATGTGGGTCGCTGTCGGCATCGCCGCGGGCGCCCTTATCCACGGATATGTCCCGACGGGACTGCTCGCCTCGATCATGGGGCGCGGCGCCTGGTGGTCGGTGCCGGTGGCGGTGGTGCTTGGCATCCCGATGTATTCGAATGCAGCCGGGATCATCCCGGTCGTGCAGGCCCTGCTGAGCAAAGGCGCGGCCCTAGGCACCTCCCTCGCCTTCATGATGAGCGTGATCGCGCTCTCCTTCCCGGAAATGATCATCCTGCGCAAGGTGCTGAGCGTCCGCCTGATTGCCGTGTTCGTCGGCGTGGTGGGCGCAGGCATCCTAGCGGTCGGCTTCCTCTTCAACGCCATTTTCTGAACGGAAGGGTTGCGACATGAAACACGTCAAGGTGCTCGGGCCCGGCTGCAAACGCTGCCAGGCGACGGCGGACATGGTGCACGCCGAGGCCGCAAAACTCGGCATCGACATCGGCCTGGAGAAGGTCACCGACTACGCCGCCATCGCGGGCTATGGCATCGCGGCGACGCCGGGTGTCGTCATCGACGGAAAGATCGTGCATGCCGGCGGACTGCCCAAGCCGGAAGACATCGCCAAGTGGCTGCAGGAGGAGTGAAATGAGCGAAGCCGATTGCTTCTGCTCCACCGGTCCCAAATTGATTTTCGCGTGCTCCGGCGCCTCCGACGTCGGCGAGATCGCAGATCAGACTGCGCACAAGCTGACGCGCGAAAGCGCCAGCCGGATGTACTGCTTGGCCGAGATCGGCGGGCGCGTCGCAAGCATCGTCAAGACCGCCAAAACGGCGCAGTCCATTCTCGCCATCGACGGCTGTTCGCAGTCATGCACTCGACACTGCCTCGAACTGGCGGGCTTAAAGGACTTCACACATCTGCAACTGGGCGGCCTCGGCATGGATAAGGGCTTGTCGCCCATCACTGACGACGCCATTGGAAGGGCCGCGGCCGCTGCGCGCGATCTGCTGTCCGGCTGAGGATACCTGTCCTCCGAAGGGAGGTTACCGTGGTCATTCCGTTTGTGCAAAACCGTCGCTGGCTGCTGGCGACCCCTGTGCTCGTCATTTCAGGCGGCTTGGCGCTTCATTTTTATCGCCTGCATCAAGCGGACGACAGCCCACCACCTGAGATGACGCCGTGGGCGCTGCAAACAGCGCCAGTCGAGCGCGGCAGCGTGGCCGGCAGCATTCAGTCGATCGCCGTGATCGATGCGCCGCAGGTCATCACGCTGTCGCCGCAGGTTCAGGGCACAGTGGTAAACGTAGGGCCGCGTGCCGGCGTCGCGGTCAAGCGTGGAGTTCTGCTTGTGCGCATTGACGCGCGCACCTTCGAAAGCAACCTCTCCGCTCTTCGGCAGCAGTATAGGGCCGCTGAGGCGCAAGCCGACTACGCCGAGAAGCAACAAGCACGCTTTGACTCCTTGCTGGCTCAGAATGCCATCAGTCAATCGCAGGTCGACCAAGCGCGATCTGCAGCAAAAAGTGCGCGCGCGCAGGCGCATGCGCTCGCCGACCAGATTGCCACGCAACGTGTCAATCTCG
>JAGWVX010000251.1 GCA_018970685.1 Alphaproteobacteria bacterium
TCGAGCGCTGCCAGGCACCGCAAGAGCGTCGTCTTTCCCGCCCCGTTTGGGCCCACCAAAGCGGTGATGGTCTGGGGCGCCACATGAAGGGATATTCCCTTTAGCGCGCGCACGCTGGGGTACTCGTAAACGAGGTCGCAAACGTCGATCATGGTGCCCAAATCAAGATCGGATAATCCTACAGTGCTTTTGTCAAAGAATGACAATTTTCGTTACTATAATGGTGGCACGTTTGGTGATAGTGCCCACACAACCGCGGGTTTCTAGCAGTCGGCGACCCGCCAGGAAATTTTGGAGCGGTAACAATGCGCATTGTGATGATCGGCACCGGGTATGTCGGCCTCGTTTCCGGAGCGTGCCTTTCGGAATTCGGCCATAACGTCGTCTGCATCGATAAGGATGCCGACAAGATCGCCGGACTGAAACAGGGCATCATTCCGATCTACGAGCCGGGCCTGGAAGAAGTCGTCTTAACCAACATGAAGGCCGGCCGGCTCTCTTTCGATACCGACCTCAAAGCTGCCATACCGCAAGCCGAAGCGGTGTTCATCGCGGTGGGGACTCCCAGCCGCCGCGGCGACGGTCATGCCGATTTGAGCTATGTTTTCGCTGCGGCAGAGGAAATCGCCGCCCATCTGTCGGGCTACACCGTCGTCGTTACCAAATCGACAGTGCCCGTCAGCACCAACCGCAAGGTCGAAGAAATCATCCGCCGGGTGCGCCCCGATGCGGATTTCGACGTCGCCTCCAATCCCGAATTCCTGCGCGAAGGCTCCGCGGTCGAAGACTTCCGCCGGCCCGACCGCGTGGTGGTCGGCTGCGACAGCGACCGAGCGCGCGTGGTGATGCACGAAATCTACCGCCCGCTCTATTTGAACGAGACGCCCATCGTCTTCACCAGCTGCGAGAGTTCGGAGCTGATCAAATATGCGGCGAACGCGTTCCTCGCCACCAAGATCACCTTCATCAACGAGATGGCCAATCTCTGCGAGAAGGTCGGCGGCAATGTGCAGGACGTGGCCCGCGGCATGGGACTCGACGGGCGCATCGGCAACAAGTTTCTTCATGCCGGGCCGGGGTTCGGCGGTTCCTGCTTCCCCAAGGACACTCTGGCGTTGTTGAAGACCGCACAGGAGTTCGGTGCCCCGACCCGTATCGTCGAGGCCGTGGTCGCCGTCAACGACGCACGCAAGCAGCAGATGGCCGAGACGATCGAAGCGGTCTTCGGCGGCGTTGCCGGCAAGACGATTGCGGTTCTGGGTTTGACCTTCAAGCCGAACACCGACGACATGCGCGATGCGCCCAGCCTTGTCATTGTGCCCTATCTGCAAAAGCAGGGTGCGCGCGTCCGCGCTTTCGACCCCGAGGGGGCCCAGGAGGCGCGCAAGCACCTCGATATCGAATTGTGCAAGGACGCCTATGACGCGCTTGATGGCGCCGACGGCGTCGCGATCTTGACGGAGTGGAACGAATTCCGGGCGCTGGACCTTGCGCGCGTCAAATCGCTGCTCAAGCGCCCGCTGATGGTGGACCTGCGCAACATCTACCGTCCTGCGACCATGATTGCGTCTGGTTTCGACTACCACAGCGTGGGACGGCCGGTGAGGCTCGCCTGAACGGACAGCGATTCTCGTCGGGTCGATGATCGCAGCCGTGCTCGGAAATTTTTCGGCGGTTCCCGTCGGCTTGCTTGGCTGACGGCCATGGCATATACTTTTGTATATGCCATGGAGGCGACGATGCCCCGAACAGCCAAGATCTTCCGGAACAATCGCAGCCAAGCGGTACGCCTTCCCAAGGAATTTCAGTTCGACACCCAGGAGGTCTATATCCGCAAGGTGGGCGATGAGGTTATTCTGTCGCCGCGTCCAGCCGATTGGTCCGCCTATCTTAGGGAAGGGCCCGTGGCCTCCAAAGCCTTCCTGCGTGATGTCAAAGATCTGCCGCCGCAAGAGCGCGACGTATAATGCCGCGCTACATGCTGGATACGGACATTAGCTCCTACATCGTCAAACGTTCGAACCAGCCGGTGCTAAAACGGCTTCAGCGCATAGCGATCGACCAAGTTTGCATCTCCGTGATCACAGAAGCGGAGTTACTATATGGCGTAGAAATCTCTCCAAGGCGACAGACCGACAAGGTGGCTGTTGACGCCTTTTTGCGCCATCTCGCGGTGCTGGAATTTCCTGCCCAAGCGGGTGTGCATTACGCCGACATCCGAGCCGATCTCAAGAAAAGAGGACTGATGATCGGAGCCAACGACTTGCTCATTGCCGCGCATGCACGGTGTCTGGATTTGACCTTGGTCACCAACAACGTCGACGAATTCGGACGGGTCCGAAGCCTCGCGATCGAGAACTGGGCGCGCTAGGCAGCGTTGCCAAGATTGTCATGCAAACCTTGGCGTCCTGGCCTTTCCGTCCGGGAACGTCTTGTTCAAAGGCGATCGCGCATCGTGGTTTTGGCAGCCGTCAATCCGTGCGACACCGCAGGGACAAAACCGCACCCATCACAAGCCGGTGTATTGGCGGTACCAGTGCACGAAGCGCTCTATGCCGTCGGCCAGCGGGATGCGCGGTGCGAACCCAAAGGCCTGTTTTGCCCGACTGATGTCGGCATAGGTCTCGCGCACATCGCCTTGCGGACCGTCCGTCCACTCGATGACAGCCTTGCGGCCTGTGGCGGCTTCGATGTGGCGAATGAGATCGAGTACGGTTTCCGGATGGCTGTTGCCGAGATTGAAAACGCGATGCGGCGCTTGACCGGGGATCTCGATGAAAGGCGTTTCCACGATCCGCACCAGCGCCGCCACGATGTCGTCGATATGGGTGAAATCGCGCCTGAGCTTGCCCTGCCCGAAAACCGGCAGCGACTGCCCGCGAAAAATCGCATCGGTGAAGAGCCAATAGGCCATGTCCGGACGTCCCCAATCGCCGTAGACGGTGAAGAAGCGAAGAGCTGTCTGCTTGAGGCCGAACAGCTCGGCATAAGAATAAGAGAGCAACTCTCCCGCCCGCTTGGTGGCGCCGTAATAGGAGACGGGATGATCGGCGCGTTCCTCTTCGGAAAAGGGCGCGACGCTGTCGTTGCCGTAAACCGAGCTTGAGGACGCATAGACAAGGTGCTGCAGTCCCTCGTGATGGCGCGCGAATTCGAGCACGTTGTGGTGTCCGACCAGATTGGAGCGCGTGTAGGTCTTGGGCTCCTTCAGCGCATAGCGCACGCCCGCCTGCGCCGCGAGATGGAGGATGACGTCGTAATGCTCGCCATTGGCGGCGTCATCCAGCGTGTTATCGGTTGAGATGTCGGCTTTCACGAAGCGAAAGCCGTTTCGGCCCTCAAGTTGCGCCAGCCGTGCCCGCTTCAACGCGGGGTCGTAATAGGCGTTAAGTTCGTCGATACCGGTGACACGATGGCCGCGTGCTAGCAAGGCGGTTGTTGCGTGAAAGCCGATAAAGCCGGCGCTGCCCGTCAAAAGAATGTTCATGTACCGACGTCCTTCGCTTGCCACGCAGATTCCCGTCACAATTCTAACGCCAACTGGACGAAAGCTATACCATCTGAGTAGGCTCATCTGGGGCAATTAAGGGGTGTGCGATGGGTACGGTTTGGTTTGTCGTGCCGCTCGCGGTGGCCGGCGTCGGTTTTCTGCTCTTTCTGGCGGGCATCGGACATCTGGCGCGCGGACGTGCAGCAAGAGCGGGCATTGGACTCGCGGGCGGCGGCACGGCCACCGTTGCCGGATTGGTCGCGGGCTTTCTCGGGCTCAACATGCAGAGCTATTCGCGGCTGACCTATGAGGCGCCGGTCGCCGATATCGCCATTCGCGCCGACAATCCGTCACAGAAGCTTTACACCGTCACAGTTCACCGCCTGGACGGCACAAACCGCAGCGAGACTTGCACCTTGCAGGGCGATGAATGGCTGCTCAGCGGACGCGTACAAAAATGGAAACCCTGGGCGAATGAGTTGGGTTTGAACGCCACGTATACGCTCAACCAAATCTCGAACATGTATTATTCGGCCGAAGAGGCGAACGGCAAGCCCATCACCGCTTGCGACATCACCGGACCGGCGCCAAAGATCAACCAGTACCTGCCCGAAGCCTGGGTCAATTGGCTGATTCATCACATGCTGGTGCGGGACCACCGCTTTGGCTCTGCCAACTTCATGCCGCTGGCGGATGGCGCGGTCTACAAAGTCGTGATCACGCAATTCGGCTTCAACGCCGAGCCGGTCAATGATGCGGCGAAAAGGGCCAATGACGCGCGGCCTTAGCGGCGGGTGGGCATCGTTTCTGGCCAACGCTGTGCTGACCGTTTGAAAAACTGTGTATTTGATGGTTCGCGTGGAAATGACGCGTATGCGGCCGCGCTTATAGCAAGATTGTTTTCACCCCCAGAGCTGTACCAGCATGACCCAATCGACGATCTAAGGTGCAAAGCGTAGCACCATGATTGGCGCAAACGGCTAGGTGCAACGAATCACCGGCCCGCAGGCCCAGTTCGTATTGATCCGCAAAGCGGGCCGCCGTACGAAACTCCACCGCTGATATTGGCAGCAAAATAAAACTATCGGCGCGCAGCTGC
>JAGWVX010000252.1 GCA_018970685.1 Alphaproteobacteria bacterium
TCGGTTCCGATGTCGCGCTTTTGGCGCGCGGAAGCAACGAGCTTCTGCGCAGGTTCAAGGACCTATCTGTTGCGGAGAGGCCGTCCGGCTATTGAGCGTCTTAGGGACACGCAACCAATACAAGGGTACAAATCGGCCGGCCGGAACGACCTGCTGCACGCAGAAAAGACTTGTGGAGGCCGCCGATGCTCGCTCCCGCTTCCGTATCTGATTACCGCGAACTAGCACGGCGACGCCTGCCGCAGCTGCTGTTTGACTATGTAGACGGCGGTGCCTTCGAAGAGGCAACCCTCGGCGCAAACCGAATCGACTTGCAGCGCTTGACGTTGAAGCAAAAGGTGTTGCGCGACGTTTCGACCCTAGACACATCAACGACCCTTTTCAGTCAGGCTTTGTCACTGCCTTTGATCCTAGCACCGGTCGGTTTTGCCGGCCTGCTGGCGCGTCGCGCGGAGGCACAAGCGGCTGTTTCTTCGGAAAAAGCCAACGTGCCGTTTACGCTGTCGACAGTCGGCATCTGTTCGATCGAAGAGGTAAGGCAGGCAACGGCCGCGCCGTTCTGGTTCCAGCTCTACATGATGCGGGATCGCGGCGTCGTACGCGAAATATTGGCGCGCGCGGCCGCCGCAAATTGCGGCGCGCTGGTGTTCACCGTCGATTTGCCCGTACTCGGCACGCGCTATCGCGATGTCCGCAATGGGGTCGGCGTGCGGCTGCCTAACCTAGCCAAACTGGAATTCGCCTGGAATTTCGCGATCCGTCCGAAATGGTTATACGACGTCGTCGCGAAGGGCCGCCCTTTGACATTCGGAACTCTGAGCGGCGCCGTAGAGGGTGCGCGCTCACTCGGCGATCTGCTCAAATGGACGTCGGCCACGCTCGATTCCGGCGTGACATGGAAAGACATCGAGTGGCTGCGCAACGAATGGCAAGGGCCGCTTATTCTGAAGGGCCTGCTTGACGTCGACGATGCGCGGGATGCCGTCAAAGCGGGAGTAGACGGCATCGTCGTATCGAATCACGGCGGGCGGCAGCTCGACGCGACGATATCGACAGTGTCCATCCTGCCCAAGATCGCAGGGGCGGTCGGCGACAAGACCACCGTTTTGATGGACGGGGGAATTCGCTCGGGACAAGATTTGACCCGCGCGCTGGCCCTCGGCGCAAAAGCCTGCATGATCGGTCGTGCGTGGGCATATGGCGTCGCCGCAAGAGGTGAGGCCGGCGTCACCGCCGTCATCGAAACCATTCGACGCGAATTGCAGACCACCATGGCGCTCATCGGCAGGACATGTGTTGCCGATATCGACGCGTCGGTGCTGCACGACTAAACATTCGTTCTTCAACCGTTAATCCCCATAAACGTCGGCAAATAACGCGTGAGGTGCCGTTGCGACACCTATTCCGAAGCATATGAGATTCCTATAGAGATGGGCCCGATGCGCAGACCGCGCGCGCACCGTGAGGCGGACCGCCTGCGGTTCAACGCCGAGTGCCGGGAGGAATTTTATGAACGGCGCGGAAAGCCTTGTTCACACGCTGGTGAACTGCGGTGTCGAGGTTTGCTTCACGAATCCCGGTACGTCGGAGATGCATTTCGTCGCCGCGCTGGACCGCGCCAGCGGCATGCGCGCGATCCTCGCACTATTCGAAGGCGTCGTGACCGGCGCCGCCGACGGTTATGGCCGCATGACCTGCAAGCCTGCGGCGACGCTGCTGCATCTTGGTCCGGGGCTCGCAAACGGCCTCGCCAATCTGCATAACGCACGTCGGGCGGCGACCCCGATCGTCAACATTGTCGGCGATCACGCCACGTTTCACGCACGCTACGATGCGCCGCTGGCCGCGGATGTCGCAGGCTTCGCACGGCCCGTATCGGGCTGGATACATACCAGCATGAGCTCCAAGACCGTCGCGCCGGACGGTGCGCGCGCCGTCCAAGCGGCGGCACAACGGCCGGGCCAGATCGCGACATTGATACTTCCGGCCGATACGGCGTGGGAAGAGTCGGACGGTCCCGCGACACCGCTGCCGCGCCTCGAAGCGGCACCGGTGTCCGCTTCAACGGTCGATGGGATCGCGCAGCTCCTGCGCAATACGAAGAAGAGCGCAATTCTCATCCGCGGCGCGGCTCTGCAACCCCGCGGGCTCAACGCCGCGGGACGGATTGCGGCGAAGACCGGAGTTCGATTGCTGTGCGACACTTTCGCCCCGCGGCTGTCACGCGGCGCAGGAATCGTTGCCGTCGAACGCATTCCCTACTTTGCCGAGCAGATCGTAGAGCTCCTCAAGGACCTTGAGCTGCTCGTGCTGGTCGGCGCAAAGCCGCCGGTGTCTTTCTTCGCCTATCCAGGCAAGCCTAGCTGGTGCACGCCGGAAGGCTGCCAGATCCACCACCTCGCGCACGCACATGAAGACGGCGTGGCCGGGCTGGAAGCGCTGGCCGAGGCGATCGGCGCGCCGCGGGAACCGGCCGGGCGCGCGGAGCTCAAAAAGCCGGAGCTGCCGACAGGAAGGCTGGACGCTTTCACGGCCGGGCAGATCATCGCGCACTTCCTGCCCGAACAGGCGATCATCTCCGACGAGGCGGCCACGTCCGGGCTCGGCGCCGCCATGTTCACCGCCAACGCCCAGCCGCACGACCATCTGGCTTTGACGGGAGGTTCCATCGGCCAGGGGCTTCCCGTGGCCACCGGCGCGGCGGTGGCCTGTCCGGACCGCAAAGTGGTCTGCCTGCACGGCGACGGCGGCGCGATGTACACCTTGCAGTCGCTTTGGACGCAGGCGCGCGAAAAGCTCGACGTCACAACGGTGATCTTCGCAAACCATTCCTACGCGATCTTGAACTTCGAGCTGATGCGCATGGGCGCCGAGAACCCCGGCCCCAAGGCCCTGTCGATGCTGGACCTGCGAAACCCCGAGCTTTCCTGGACCGAACTTGCCCGCGGCATGGGCGTCGAAGCCGTGCGCGTCGAAACGACGGAAGGCTTCTCGAAGCACTTTGCCGACGCGATGCGGCACCGCGGCCCGCGGCTCATCGAGGTTGCACTTTAGGACAGCCCGCCAACTTCCATACGAAGGTCATTGGTCATGAGCGACCTTATCAAATCCCTGCAGCAGCGGCTCGGCGACGGCGCCGTTCTGGAAGGTGTCGAAGCGCGGCAATCCGCCTTCGGCTGGGGACGCCTTGGCAAACCTTTCGCCGTGGTGCGGCCGAAATCCACGGCGGAGGTCTCGGCCGTGCTCAAGATGTGCCACGATGCCGGACAAGCCGTGGTGCCCTGGGGCGGTCGCACCGGACTGGTGGAAGGCGCCTATGCGGAGGACGCGGTGGCGCTGTCGCTGGAGCGCATGAACCGCATCGTGGAAATCGATGCCGCCGGCGCCACCATGACGGTCGAAGCGGGGTGCATCCTGCAGCAGGTCTGCGAGACCGCCGACGGCAACGACATGTTCTTCCCGCTCGACCTCGGCGCCAGAGGCTCGGCCACCATCGGCGGGAATATCTCCACCAACGCCGGCGGCAACCGCGTGATCCGCTACGGGATGATGCGCGAGCTGGTGCTGGGCCTTGAAGCGGTGCTGGCCGACGGCACGGTGGTTTCCTCGCTCAATCGCCTCATCAAGAATAATGCCGGTTACGACCTGAAGCAGATGTTCATCGGTTCGGAAGGAACGCTGGGCGTGGTGACGCAGGCGGTCTTGCGGCTCCGACCCAAACCGGTCAGCCAGAACGTGGCGATGCTGGCGGTCGGCTCCTTCGAGATGCTGCCGCGCGTGCTCCGCAGCGTGGAAAGAGGCCTAGGCGGCACGCTCTCCGCCTTCGAAGTCATGTGGGAGGATTTTTACCGGCTGGTCACCACGCCGCCGGCGCAAGGCACCGCACCCATCCCCCACGGACATCCGTATTACGTGCTGCTCGAAGCGATGGGCGGCGATCAGTCCGAAGACAGCGCGCGATTCGAGCGCGTATTGGCGGCCGAGCTCGAGAGCGGCCAAGTTGCCGACGCGGTGATCGCCAAGTCGAAAGCGGAGTGCCATCGCCTGTGGGCCCTCCGCGACGACGTTGCGCAGGTCGTGCGCACTGCGCCGTTTTTCACTTTCGACGTGAGCCTGCAGATCAGCGAGATGGACGAATATGTGCGCGAGGTGCGCCAAGCCCTCCTCTCGCGCTGGCCGGCGGCCACGCTCATGGTGTTCGGTCATCTCGGCGACGGCAATCTACATTTGATTCCCGGCGTCGGAGACGGCAGCCACGAAGCGCGCACGGCCGTCGAAAGCATTGTCTACGACCCGCTGCGCGTCCGCCGGGGATCGGTGTCGGCGGAACACGGCATTGGACTGGAGAAGCGGCCGTACCTACCCATCTCGCGCAACGTGCAGGAGATCGCGCTGATGCGCACCGTCAAGCAGGCGCTCGATCCCCGCAACATCCTCAACCCAGGCAAAATCCTCGGATAACCCTCCGGGCGCACGGCCGAAGACGCGGCGCCAGGCGCGGGATAGCCCCTATAATATAGCCCATAAAAAAAGGCGGGCACCGCCCGGCGCCCTCTATACAGTATCTCTGTGTGTGATGGCCCGGCGG
>JAGWVX010000253.1 GCA_018970685.1 Alphaproteobacteria bacterium
TGCCGGCGACTGGACGGATACAGGCCTGCCGGCCACCATCGAAGGCGCGCTGCGCTCCGGACAGAAGGCGGCGCAATTGGCATGGCTGCGGCGTGACGTATAATCGCCGCGGTGGGGAGCCCGGGTTATGAATGAGATTGCGGTGAGCAGGGAAGGGGCTATTGCGGTCGACGCGATCATCCGCGATGCGACGGAAGCCCTGCTCAAGGAACAGCGCGCCGACGGGCATTGGGTCTATGAACTCGAGGCCGATGCCACCATTCCCGCCGAATACGTCTTGCTGGTGCATTACCTGGCCGAGGAACCCAATCTCGAATTGGAGCGGAAGATCGGCGTTTATCTGCGCCGCATCCAGGGCAAGCATGGCGGCTGGCCGCTCTATCACGATGGCGCTCTCGATATCAGCGCCACGGTGAAGGCCTACTTCGCCCTGAAGATGATCGGCGACGATCCGGATGCACCGCATATGAAGCGCGCGCGCGAAGAAATCTTGAAACGCGGCGGCGCCGCCAAGGCGAACGTGTTCACGCGCATTCTGCTGGCGCTCTACGGCCAGACGTCATGGAACAACGTGCCTACGGTTCCCGTCGAGCTGATCCTGCTGCCGCGCTGGTTCCCGATCCATCTGTCGAAGATGTCGTATTGGGCGCGCACGGTGATCGTGCCGCTGCTGGTGCTGGCCGCCAAAAAGCCGCTGGCGCGCAATCCGCGCGGCGTCGAGGTCGGCGAGTTGTTCCTGCCGCACGGCAAGGCCGCCTCCAAGCGGGCACCCCACCAGAAATGGTACTGGTCGGCTTTTTTCGGCGCGCTCGACGTGCTGTTGAAATGGTTCGAGCCGTTCTGGCCCAAGGGCCTTCGTCAACGCGCCGTCAACGAATGCGTGCGCTGGACCACGCAACGGTTGAACGGCGAAGACGGGTTGGGCGCCATCTATCCCGCCATGGCCAACAGCGTGATGATGTACGACGTGATGGGTTATGCGCCGACACATCCCGACCGGGCCATCGCACGTACCTCGGTCGAGAAGCTGCTGGTGATCAAGGAACGCGAAGCCTATTGCCAGCCTTGCGTCTCGCCGGTGTGGGATACGGCACTGGTCTGCCATGCCCTGATGGAAGCGCATGACCCGAAAGCCGATGCTGCCGTGGCGCGCGGACTGGAGTGGCTGAAGCCGCTGCAGGTGCTGGACGTGAAAGGCGATTGGGAGGAAGAACGCCGCGGCGTTCGTCCCGGCGGTTGGGCATTCCAATATCGCAACGACTACTATCCCGATCTCGACGACACGGCCGTGGTGGTGATGGCGCTGGATCGCGCCAAGGAAAGCGCGGCGCCGAACGCCGACTACAAGGAAGCCATCGCGCGGGGGCGCGAATGGGTGGAAGGTCTGCAAAGCAAGAACGGCGGCTGGGGCGCCTTCGACGCCGACAACACCTATTACTACCTGAACAATATTCCCTTCGCCGATCACGGCGCGCTGCTCGATCCGCCGACCGAGGACGTTACGGGCCGCTGCATCGGCATGCTGGCGCAGCTGGGCGAGCGGCATGACAGCCTGCGCATGAAAGAAGCGATCGAATATTTCGAGCGGGTACAGCTGAAGGACGGCAGTTGGTTCGGCCGCTGGGGTGTCAATTATATATATGGCACGTGGTCGGCGCTGGCCGGCCTCAACGCCGCTGGGCTTGACGCGAATACACCGATGGTGCGCCGCGCCGTCGATTGGCTGATCGCCATCCAGAATCCAGACGGCGGCTGGGGCGAGGACTGCAACAGCTACAAGTTGGACTACAAAGGCTACGAGCCGGCGCCCTCCACCGCATCGCAGACGGCCTGGGCCTTGCTCGGCTTGATGGCGGCGGGCGAAGTCGATCGTCCCGCCGTGGTGCGCGGCATCCGCTGGTTGGAGAGGAACCAGCAAACCGACGGTCTATGGCCGCAGGAGCATTACACCGGCGGCGGTTTTCCGCGCGTGTTCTATCTGCGCTATCACGGTTATCCGAGGTTCTTTCCGCTCTGGGCGGTGGCGCGCTACCGCAACCTCAAGACGGGCAATTCGCGACGGGTCGCATACGGGCTGTGAGCATCCTTGCCGCCACCGGGCTCGCCAAGGAGGCGAGGATCGCCAAGCGCGTGGGGCTCAAGCCCGCGATCGGCGGCGGCAGCTCGGAGCTGCTGACGAAACGTTTGGACGAGGCCGCGGACGGCGCCACGGCCATCGTCAGCTTCGGTATCGCCGGCGCCTTGGCGCCGTTGCTGCGGACGGGCGACGCCGTCATCGGCACGCATGTGGTCGCTGGCAATGAGCATTATACCTGCGACGCGGCATGGTCGCAGATTCTGCGCAGCAAGCTGGCTTATTCGCGGCCGGCGATCATTGCCGGCGTCGACGAGGTCGTCTCGCATATCGGCGCCAAGCGGGCCCTGTTCCGCGATTCCGGCGCCCATGCCGTGGACATGGAGTCTCATATCGCGGCGCGTTTCGCCAAGCAGCACAGCCTTCCGTTCGTGGTCCTGCGCATCATCAGCGACGGCTATCAGCGCACCCTGCCGCCGGCGGCGCTGGAACCGCTCAAACCCAACGGCAAGCCGCGGCTTCTCGCCGTGCTGAAATCGGTGGCGGGCGATCCGGAGCAGATTCCGGAACTGATCCAGACGGGGCAGGAGGCGGGAAAAGCCTTCCGCGCCTTACTCCGCTGCAGTCGCCTTATCGGCTTCGGCCTTGGCTGTCCGTATCTCGGTTAGCTTTTTTTCCACGTGGCGCGAGAAGACGAACTCCGCCGGACGCTGCTTGTCGAGCGCGATATCGGGCGCCATCGGCCCTTCGGTCTTGATGCCGCGCACCGCAAGCGGGATCAGTTTGTGCGGGTTCTTGACGGAATCGGCGACGGCCGTGCCCTCGAAGCCGCAATGGACCATGCAGTTGGCGCACTTCTCGTAATTGCCGACGCCGTATTTCTCCCACTCGGTGTCTTCCATCAGCTCCTTGAAGGTCTTCACATAGCCTTCGCCGAGCAGGTAGCAGGGCTTCTGCCAGCCGAACACGGTGCGCGCCGGCATCGACCATGGCGAGCATTCGTAGGTCTGGTTGCCCGCCAGGAAGTCGAGGAACAATTCCGACTGGGTAAACGACCACTTCTTGCCGCCGTTGCCGCGCCGAAAGACGTCGCGGAACAAGTTGCGCGTGCGTTCGCGATTGAGGAAGTGCTCCTGGTCGGGCGCGCGCTCGTAGGCGTAGCCCGGCGACACGGTGATGCCGTCCAGGCCCATCGCCATCATGTCGTCGAAGAATTTGGCAACGCGGCCTGGCTCGGCATCCTGGAACAGCGTGCAGTTGATCTGGGTGCGAAAGCCTTTCGACTTTGCCAGCTTAATCGCCGCCACGGCTTTCTCATAGGTGCCTTCCAGGCATACCGACTTGTCGTGCATCGCCTTGTCGCCGTCGAGATG
The DNA here is from genome assembly GCA_018970685.1 of Alphaproteobacteria bacterium. GTDB lineage: Bacteria > Pseudomonadota > Alphaproteobacteria > Micropepsales > Micropepsaceae > Rhizomicrobium. The sequence continues at coordinate 3,448 of JAGWVX010000253.1, forward strand.
GATCGACCAGGTGAAGTTGGGATTGGGTTCGTAGTCGTCGATCTTCTTCGACAGCAGCAGGGCGTTGGTGCATAGGATGACGAACTTGTTGCGCTCCAGAAAACCTTTCACGATCTTGGGCATCTCGCGGTGGAGCAGCGGCTCGCCGCCGGCGATCGAGACGGCGGGCGCGCCGCATTCGTCGATCGCCTCCATGCATTCTTCGTAAGACAGGCGCTGGTTCAGGATGTCGTCGGGATAGTCGATCTTGCCGCAGCCCGCGCAGGCGAGATTGCAGCGGAACAACGGTTCCAGCATCAGCACGAGCGGATAGCGCTTCCTGCCCGTGAGATGCTGCTTGACGACATAGGCCCCGATGCGGGCCGCTTGCATTGCCGGAATACTCAATTTCTGCTCCTAACCTCTAAGCTCGGCGGGGAGCCGAAACTCGATATGTTCCTTTTTGCCGTCCATCTGCGAAACCTCGAGATCCGAATTGATGTCGCGCAGGGCAGCGATCACGTTCTCGACCAGCGCTTCCGGGGCCGAGGCGCCCGCGGTCAGGCCGATGGTCTTCTTGCCGGTCACCCAGGCAGGATTTAGTTCGCTTCCGTCGGCAATCAAGTAGGACGGTACGCCTTCCTCGATACCGATCTCGCGCAGACGGTTGGAATTCGAGCTGTTCTTGGCGCCCACCACGATGATGACATCGGCGACGCGGCACAGCTCGCGCACGGCGGTCTGTCGATTCTGCGTGGCGTAGCAGATGTCGGTGATGTCCGGCCCGACGATATTCGTGAACCGTCGCTTCAGCGCGGCGATGATGTTGCGGGTATCGTCGATGGAGAGTGTGGTCTGCGTGACATAGGCGACAGGCGTATCCTGCGGAAGGGTCATCGCCTCGACGTCTTCTTCGGATTGGACGAGATGCACCGGCGCGCCGACTTGCCCCTTCGTGCCTTCGACTTCGGGATGACCGGCATGGCCGATCAGGATCAGCGTGCGGCCGTTGGCGACATAGCGCTTGCCTTGGCTGTGGACCTTGGACACCAGCGGACAGGTTGCGTCCAGCACCGGCAGCCCGCGTGAGGCCGCCTCTTTGACGACGGACTGCGCCACGCCGTGGGCGCTGAACACCGTCACCGAACCGTCGGGCACCTC
>JAGWVX010000254.1 GCA_018970685.1 Alphaproteobacteria bacterium
GGTTCGGCGGCGTAAAACCCGATCGGAGTAATGGGAAGCAAAGGTGCTTATTGGTTTGCCGCCTGACGTGCGGATTCCTAGGGCTTGCCGTAGCATCCAACCGAAGGCGGGTTTCCCGCCGGGCCATCGCACACAGAGATACTGTATAGAGGGCGCCGGGCGGCGCCCGCCTTTTTGGTATGTATAAGAGGCCTCTGCACGCTGCCGTTATTGCTTCTTCTGCTGCGCCTCCAGGGCGATGCGGCTGAGCAGATCTTCGGTAGGATAGCCATCGGCGGGAAGATCGTGCGTCTTCTGCCAGTTGCGCAGCGCGGCGCGCGACTTGTTGCCGAGCAGCCCGTCGATCTTGCCGATGTCGAAGCCGAGCTTAACCAGCGCCGACTGCAGGGCGAGGCGCTCGTCGAGGTTCAGCGGCTGCTCGTCGCGCGGCCAGGCGCCGGCGACGCTCGGCGCGCCCTTCAGCTGGTCGGCCAGCAGGCAGACCGCCAAGGCATAGGACGCCGCGTTGTTGTATTTCAGGATGGCCTTGAAATTCGGGAAAACCAGAAAGGCCGGCCCTCTGGCGCCCGCCGGCAGATAGACCGACGCCTCTTCGCCGTTCGCCGGCAGCGGCGCGCCCGCCACCGTCTTGACGCCGCGCGCGCTCCAGGCCGCGACCGGGTATGTCACGTCGAGGCCGCTGCTGTCATAAGCGAAACCCGCCGGCAGGGCGATTTCGTAACCCCAGGGCTTGCCTATCGCCCAACCCGCCTTGGAGATCACATTGGCGGTGGAGGCCAGCGCGTCGGGGATGGAATTCCACAGGTCGATCTTGCCGTCGCCGTCGCCGTCCACCGCCTGGTTGAGGAAAGTGGTGGGCACGAACTGGGTCTGGCCGAAGGCCCCCGCCCAGGACGAGGTCATGTCGGAGGCGGCGTAATGGTTTTGCTGCATCATCTTCAGCGCGGCGATCAGCTGCGGCCGGGCGTAGTCGGTGCGCGGCCCGCCATAGGCCAGCGTCGCCAGCGCCTGGAACATGTTGTAGTTGCCCATGCTGCGGCCGTAGTCGGATTCGTTGCCCCAGATCGAAATCAGGATTTCCCGGGGTACGCCGTACTTGGCTTCGATCTTCGCCAGCATATCGGCGTCGCCAACCAGCAGCGCCTTGCCGTCGGCGATGCGCTGGGCCGACACGGCGGTGTCGAGATAGTCCCACACCGGCTTGGCGAATTCCGGCTGGTTGAGGTTGAGGTCCGAGATGTGCTGGTTGCGGCTGATGGTGCCCATCGCCGCGTCATAGGTCGTCGCGGTGATCCCGGCCGCCCGGGCGGTGGGCCAGAAATCCTGAACGAACTGGGCGAAAGCCTGGTCCTCGGCGGCGGGCGAGGGCGCCGGAACCGGGATCGCCGGGGGCGCTGCGGTCGCAGCGTCGGGCGCCCCATAGGCCGCCACCATGAGCAGCATCGAGAGGATATAGGCCAATGTGAGAATAATCAGACGCAAGGACGCCCCATGACCTGGCCCGTTTCGGGCCACCCTTACCATGCACAACCCGACAGAAATGCGGCAGAAACGCCGCTTTTCTGGCTGTTGACACACAAATCCCCGCCGACTAGCTTCCGCGCCTCTTTGGCGGGGCCACTCGCCCTGCTCAAGTTCAAAAGGCGTGCCATGAAGATCCGCAATTCGCTGCGTTCGCTCAAGAAGCGCGACAAGGACTGCCGCGTCATCCGACGCCGCGGCCGGACCTATGTCATCAACAAGAAGAACCCGCGCTTCAAGGCGCGCCAGGGTTAAGCCCCGCCATCTTCCTGCAACGTCGCGGCACGTGCCGTGACAGGACGGTTTTATAGCGGGCGCAATCCATCCTAGATTTGGAACATGCGTCTCGCCGCGTTCCTCTTTGCCGTGTTGCTGCCGGCGGCGGCCTGGGCCGCGCCGCCCAAGCCGATGCCGAAGCCGGTCGATGCGTTGTTCACGCAGCTCCATGCCGCCCAGTCGCCGGAAGAAGCCAAGTCTATCGAAGAACAAATCCTGGCGCTGTTCCAGCAGTCGGGCAGCGCGAGCATCGATCTGCTGATGGCGCGGGCGACGGCGGCCCAGGCCGCGGGCGACAAAGATACGGCGCGGCAGATCCTCCAAGCCGTCACCAGCCTCGCGCCCAAATACGCCGAGGGTTGGCACAGCCTCGGCCTCTTGCAGTCGGATGCGGGGCAGGACGAGAACGCCATGGTGTCGCTGCAGAAGACGGTCGCTCTCAATCCGCGCGAGTTCCAGGCGATGGAGCAGCTGGGCGAGATGCTGGAGGAATACGGCGACAAGCCGGGCGCGCTGAAGATGTTCCGCGCCGCGCTGGCCCTCGATCCGCAATATGAGGGCTTGGCGCGCCACGTCACCGCGCTAGAGCGCGATGTCGAAGGTCAGGGCATCTGATTTATTTCGGTTGCGGGCCCACAAAAGCGACGCGCAGCATGTTCGTAGCGCCGGGTGTGCGCAGCGGCACGCCGGCCGTCACCACGATGCGCTCGCCCGGTTTGGCGAAGCCTTCCTGATAAGCGAAGCGCGCGGCGCGATCGACCATGTCGTCCAGGTCCTGCGCATCTTCCGTATAAATGCAGTGCAAGCCCCAGACGAGCGACAGCCGCCGCGAGATTTCCAGGGTCGGCGTCAACGCGATGATCGGCGCGTCGGAACGCTCGCGCGCAGCGCGCAGCGCGGTGGCGCCGGACTTCGTCCAGCAGACGATGGCGCGCGCGCGGATCGTTTGGGTGACTTCGTGCACCGCCGCCATGATGGCGTCCGCCGTCGTTGCTTCCGGCGGTGTGCGTTGGGAATCGATGATGGAAATGTAAAGCGGATCGTTCTCCACCGTGGTCGCGATCTTGTCCATCATCGACACGGCTTCCACGGGATATTGCCCGGCGGCGGATTCCGCCGACAACATCACCGCGTCGGCGCCTTCGAACACGGCGGTGGCGACGTCGGAGACCTCGGCGCGCGTCGGCACCGGCGAGGTGATCATCGACTCCAGCATCTGGGTGGCGACCACCACGGGCTTGCCCGCTTGGCGCGCCGCCCGGGTGATGTATTTCTGCTGTCCGGGCACCTGCTGAACGGGCAGTTCGACGCCCAGATCGCCGCGCGCCACCATCAGCGCATCCGACAGATCGAGGATGTCCGGCAGCCATTCGATGGCCTTGGGCTTCTCGATCTTGGCCAGAGCGGCGGCGCGGCCGCTGATCACCTTCTTGAGCTCGGCCACGTCGTCGGGGCGCTGCACGAAGCTGAGGGCGATCCAGTCGACGCCCAAATGCAGGGCAGCGTCGAGGTCAGTACGATCCTTGGGCGTCATGGCCGGGATGGGCAGCACGGTGTCGGGCAGGTTGACGCCCTTTTTGTCCTTCAGGACCCCGCCGACCACCCCCACGGCTTCGGCGCGATCTTTGTCTACGGATTCGATCTTGAGACGCACCTTGCCGTCGTCGACCAGGATGCTCTCGCCCGGCTGCAGGGCGGCGAATATCTCGCTGTGCGGCAGCGGGATGTCGGTGTTGTCCGACACCGCCTTGCGCACCAGGATCAGCTTTTCGCCTGTCCTGACCTCGCGCGGACCGCCGCTCAACGTGCCGAGGCGGATTTTGGGGCCCTGCAGGTCGACAAGGATGCTGATCGGCCGGCGGGCGGCCTCCTCGAGCGAACGCACATAGCGGTGCAGGTCGGCCAGACCGGCATGCGAGGTATGGCTCATATTGATGCGGAAGGCATCGGCGCCGGCCTCGAAGAGCGCGCGGATGCTCTCCGGGCTGGAACTGACCGGACCAAGAGTTGCCAGAATCTTCGTCTTACGCCTACGCCGCATTTATTTCAGTCCGTTCAAAGTGCCTAATCCGAAAGCATCTGTGTCCAGTCGGTCTTTTGGCCGGTGTCGATCTCAAAAAAGCCCTTCCGGTCATATCCCCTGGCGGCGCAATTGCCTCGGCCGGGTATCGAGAACGGGCCGACAGAGGCCGTGCAAAACGCCTTATCGCCATTCCATGTGCCAGAACCGCCATCCGTGCCATAAAGATAATAATACCGTGCGTCGAGCGCGCCGGAGAGCAGGGTCTCGCATTTCCGGGGAAGAATTGTCCACCAGCCTTCGCTGCGCCAAACTTTCCCGTCGAAACGGCCAAGCGCGACCTTCACCGGCGTACGCGCCTTGTTGCAGACCGAAAAGCCCGCTTGGGCGGGACCGGTTGCGAGCAGGACGGACAGCAGGGCGGCGGTGATGGGACGCATTGGTTCGCCACGGTGTCGCTCAAAGGGACCGAATCTGTCAACGCACTTGTCGGACAATGACGGCTGGCCGATGATCGCAATTTCATGATGGCACCCCAGGTTTGAGGCCGTTTCGCCTTTGGCTGACGGGCTTGGCGTCGGGGTGTTCCAAGGAAAGGACGGCTTTCATGGACGAACGCATGCATACGGAACTCGAAGCGGCGGTTTTTCGCCGTCTGGTCACCCATCTGCGCGCACGGACGGATGTGCAGAACATCGACCTGATGATCACTGGCGGCTTCTGCCGCAATTGCCTGGGAGACTGGTATCGCGAGGCGGCAGCGGA
>JAGWVX010000255.1 GCA_018970685.1 Alphaproteobacteria bacterium
TCCCACCGCGCGCTCCGCTGCGCTACGCCCAAAGGGGCTTCGCTGCGCGCGCGGGTCCTCCCGTGGCCTGTCCAAAAACTCGCATCAAGGGGTCACTTTTGGGAGCGAAGCCGGGGTCGCGATTGGATGCGAATTGACACTCCGGACAGTGTCGCCTTGCGCACCAAGCCCGGCGTCGTGAACCTCGCTCAGCTTGTCCGTTCGACCATGCGGCTTCGGCCCGACCGCATCATCGTGGGCGAGGTGCGCGGTGCCGAAGCGCTCGACATGCTGAAGGCCTGGAACACGGGCCACCCCGGCGGTATCGCCACCGTGCATGCCAATTCGGCGCGCGCCGCGCTCTACCGTTTGGAGCAGCTTATCCAGGAGGCCGTCGTCACCGTGCCCCGCCGACTGATCGCCGAGGCCATCGATCTCGTGGTTTTTATCCAGGGCCGCGGCACCGGCCGCCGCGTGGAGACCATCGCGGAAATGACGGGCCTCGATGACGACGGCGATTACCGCGTCCACGATCTGGCGCCGTGCAAGCTTCTTGCTTTGTGAGGAGAGACCTATGCGTCCGCAATCCCGTGCCCTTCACACCGTTTACTTCTCGCTTGGCGCTGTGATCGTCTTCACGGGTCCCGGCTTTGCCGCTGGCACCAACATGCCGTGGGAACAGCCGCTCCAGCAGATTCTGGACTCCGTGCAGGGGCCCGTCGCCAAGATCATCGCGGTCCTGATTATCGTCGTAACCGGCTTGACGTTGGCGTTTGGCGAGACCTCCGGCGGTTTTAGGCGGCTGATCCAGATCGTGTTCGGCATCTCGATCGCCTTTGCCGCTTCGAGTTTCTTCCTGTCGTTCTTTTCCTTCGGCGGCGGAGCGCTCGTGTGATGACCGATACGATCGAAGGCTTCGAGGTGCCGCTGCACCGATCGCTGACCGAGCCGATCCTCCTCGCCGGGGCCCCGCGCGCGATCGCCATCGTCAACGGCACCGTGGCGGCGGCCCTGGGCCTTGGGCTGCGGCTTTGGCTCGCCGGGCTTCTGCTCTGGGTCGTCGGCCATTCGCTTGCCGTGTTTGCCGCCAAGCGCGACCCCGATTTTGCCCGAGTCCTGACCCGCCACCTGCGCCAGAAAGCGTGGCTTTCATGTTGAACCTCGCCGAATACCGGTCGTGCACCGACCGTCTCGCCGACCACCTGCCGTGGGCGGCACTGGTGGCGCCCGGCCTCGTTTTGAACAAGGACGGCAGCTTCCAGAGGAGTTTTGCCTTCCGCGGTCCCGACCTCGAAAGCGCCACCGACGCCGAGCTCGTCGCCACTTGCGCCCGGCTCAACAACGTGCTGCGCCGTTTCGGCTCCGGTTGGGCGCTGTTTTTCGAAGCCGAGCGCTATGAGGCCGCGGGTTATCCAGCGTCGCAATTTCCCGAAGCCGCGTCCTGGCTCGTGGACCAGGAGCGCCGGGCGGCGTTTCAGGGCGAGCCTGCCGTTGAAGGTGTGGGCGGAACAGCACGTCGCTTCCGCGAACACTACGAGAACGCCTACACACTCACACTTCTATATATGCCACCTGCCGATCCCACCGCCCAAGCCGAGCGGGCGCTCCTCGAATCCGCCGAACCGTCCAACGGCCGCAACTGGAACCAGGAATTGGCCGCCTATATTGCCGAGACCGAGCGCGTCTTCGATCTCTTGATCGGCCTTATGCCGGAACTTCATGCGCTCGACGACGCCGAGACGCTTTCCTATCTGCACCGCACGATCTCAACGAAGCGCCACGCGCTCGCGGTGCCGCAGACCCCGCTCTATCTCGATGCCATTTTGGCGGATGAGCCATTGACGGGCGGTCTTGAACCGATGCTGGGCGACGCGCACCTGCGTACCCTCACAGTGCTCGGATTTCCGAACACAACACGGCCAGGGATCCTCGATGCGCTCAATCATCTCGATTTCCCCTACCGCTGGATGACGCGCTTTATTTCCCTCGACAAGACCGAGGCCGCCAAAGCACTGACCAGGCTACGCCGGCAATGGTTCAACAAGCGCAAGTCGGTCACCGTGCTGTTGCGCGAGGCGCTGCACAACGAGCCGGTGCCGCTTTACGATTCCGATGCCGACAACAAGGTCGTGGATGCCGACCTGGCGCTGCAAGCATTAGGCGGCGACCATGTGTCCTTCGGCTATCTGACGACAACGGTCACGATTGCGGACCAGGATCGCCGCCATGCCGATGAGAAACTTCGCGCCGTCGAACGGGTCATCCACGGCGCGGGCTTCACCACCATCCGCGAAACGGTCAATGCGGTCGAAGCTTGGCTGGGGTCGCTGCCGGGCCACGTCTATGCCAATGTGCGCCAGCCCTTGGTGCATACCCTCAATCTCGCCCATCTCGTGCCGCTCTCCTCGGTGTGGGCGGGACCGGAATGCAACGCGCATCTGAACGCTCCGGCTTTGCTGGTTGCCGAGACGAGTGGCTCTACGCCGTTCCGCCTGTCGACGCATGTGGGTGACGTAGGCCACATGCTGATTGTGGGGCCCACCGGCGCCGGCAAATCGGTTCTTCTGGCACTGATGGCGCTGCAGTTCCGCCGTTATTCCAAGTCCCAAATCACCGTGTTCGACAAGGGCAATTCCGCGCGCGCCGCGGTCCTCGCCATGGGTGGCCGTCATCACGCATTGGGCCTGGACGAGGCGCTCGCCTTCCAGCCCCTTCACGGCATTGCGGATGCGGCCGAACGAAGCTGGGCGGCGGAATGGGTGGGAGGACTGCTGGTTCACGAGAACGTCGGCATGACGCCGGACCTCAAGGAACTTCTATGGTCGGCGCTGACGAGCTTGGCTTCGGCGCCGATGGAAGAACGCACGCTGACCGGGCTTTCCATGCTCGTCCAGTCCAACGCCCTCAAGGCGGCGCTCATGCCCTACACGCTTGAAGGATCGTTCGGACGTCTCCTCGATGCGGCCGACGACACACTGGCGCTGGCCGAGGTGCAGTGTTTCGAAACCGAGGAATTGCTGCGCGAGCGGAGCGCCGTCATGCCGGTTCTCACCTATCTCTTCCACCGGTTGGAAGAACGTTTTGACGGCAGGCCGACACTTCTCATCCTCGACGAAGCCTGGGTCTATCTCGACCATCCGCTGTTTGCCGCGCGCATCCGCGAATGGCTGAAGGTGCTGCGCAAGAAAAATGTCGCGGTGGTGTTCGCCACTCAGTCATTGGCCGACATCGCCGGAAGTACGATCGCGCCCGTCCTCCTCGAATCCTGTCCCCAACGGATTTTCCTGCCCAACGACCGGGCCGTCGAGCCGCAAGCGCGCGAAGCCTACGCACGCTTCGGCCTCAACGAGCGCCAGATCGAACTTATCGCCCGCGCCACCCCCAAGCGGCACTACTACCTGCAATCGCGCCGCGGCAATCGCCTGTTCGAGCTTGGGCTCGGGCCTGTGGCGCTTGCGTTGTGCGGCGCGTCCGATCCGGAAAGTCAGGTGTTGATCGGCCAGATCCTTTCCGAACACGGAGCGGCCGATTTTGCGGCGCGATTCTTGGAAGTCCGCGGTGTCGATTGGGCGGTACCCCTTCTTCAGCGGTTTCCTCTCAAACCGTTGGAGATGGCCGCATGAAACGCACGCTCGCCGCGCTGCTTGTGTCGGTCGTCTTGACATCAACGACGGCTGCCGAGGCGCAGTTTTTCGGCTCCAGCATTGTCTTCGATCCCAGCAATTACGCGCAGAATCTGCTGACGGCCACGCGCGCGCTCGAGCAGATCAACAATCAGATCCAAGAGGTGCAGAACGAAGCGCTCATGCTGCAAAACATGGGCAAGAATCTCGCGGCGTTACCGAGTTCGCAACTGGCATCGATGACCGCTTCGCTCACGCAAGTGTCGGACTTGCTCAATCAGGCCCAAGGCATTGCCTTCAACGTCAATGCCACCAACGCGGCCTTCGCACGGAATTTCCCGCAAAGTTATCCGACGGGGACGCCGAGCGTATCGCTTGAAGGTGGCGCCCAACAGCGCTGGCAGGACACCATGGCGGCGTTTCAGCGCACGCTGCAGGTGCAGGCCCAGGTGGCGGAGAACGTTCAGACCGATGCGGCGACCCTGTCAGGCCTGGTCAACACCTCGCAGGGCGCCGTCGGCAATCTGCAGGCGCTCCAGGCGGGCAACCAGCTTCAGGCGCTGGCCATCAAGCAGCAGATGCAGATTCAAAGCCTCGCCGCCGTGCAGGACCGTGCGACGGCGCTCGATTCTGCCCGCAACGCCGAAGCCGAGGCCGCGGCGCAGTCGGCGTTTTCCACCTTCATCGGCAACGGCGTGGCCTATACGCCGCAATAGGGAGCCTTGACGGCACTTGGGCAACTTCAACGTTATTGATCAGTTTCTGCAGACCTTCATCCGCTACATCGACAGCGGATTCGGGCTTCTGAGCGGTGATGTCGCCAAACTTTCCACGACGCTGATTGCCATCGACGTAACGTTGGCGGCGCTGTTCTGGACGCTCGACGGCGATGCCAATGTGCTCGCCCGCCTGATCCGCAAGGTTCTGTACGTCGGTGCTTTTGCCTTCATCATCAACAATTTCTCCA
>JAGWVX010000256.1 GCA_018970685.1 Alphaproteobacteria bacterium
CGCTATTCGTCGTCAAACGCAAGGCGAGCGGCCACGCGACTTCCCCTGATAGTCCCGTCAAGGCCGATACGGTCTCTGTGCCGGTAGTCATTCCGCCTCGTGTTCTCACACCACCGCCGGAACCTGAAAAGCCTCGGCGAAAGCATCGTTGGATATAGACGCTTGTGTATGTGCCGCACTACTTTTGCTTCGTCGCAGACACAGCCGAAGCAATCGTGGCAAGCGGCAAAATCAGCTTGAGTGGATCGTCCAACAAGCGCAGCGCACCGAAACGCTCGTACCATGCGGCCGCCCGGCCGCCCTTTGCGTCGATTGCCAAGGCGACGCCGCCGACTTCCGATGCGACGGCCAGCGCTCTCAAGCCGGCAGAAAGCAATAGGTCGCCACCCAGCCCGCGTCCTTGCATGGACAAGCTCACGGCCAAGCGGCCGAGCCGGAAGACCGGAACCTCATGTCGGCCGAGCTTGCGCGTCATCTCGCGCGGCACGCGGGCGAACTCAATCGAGGCGGGGCTTATGGAGTAATAGCCGAGTACGCTTGCAGGCTCGGAAACGGACACCGCCACGAAGGTCTTGGCACCACCCGATTCATGGTTCTGCCGCGCGTAGCGCTGAAGGTACTCATTCAATTCGACAGAGCCGCAGTCGAATTCATCGCGGTTATGGTGACGACCAATTGGCTCCTCACGCCACTCAATGGGGCCGCTCACGACCGCGCGGCACGTCTACGAGCAGCCGCTAACAGAGCCGGCGTCGGCTTGGGCGGGTTTTCGAGCAGTTTCAGTACCCGCGCCGTATCGCGTTGCGAAAGCACGATGCGCTCCACACTATCGACAACCTTACGGGCTTCCGGCAAAGCGCTACGCATGATGAAACTCGTTACGTCCAGCCGCTCGTAAGCCGCCGCTGCCGCAAGAAGGCGCTTTTCTTCCTTCGTCGCTCGCAATTCGATCCGGTCTTCCCGTGCTTTTGCACTGGTGGCCATTGCCATATCTCCTGCTGGCACGGATTAGTTGTGCACGTACAGCATCCGTACAAATATGCCCACTTAATGGGCGAGTGTCAATCGTCCAGGCTCAACTTGCTTGGCGGTGCGTCCCCGCCAGTATCGGAGGTGCTCGTGCGCCGCCTTTCATGTGCCCAGTCGCGAAAGTCCCCGCGACGATACCGAACCGACCGGCTGGACACCTTTACGAACGGGGGCCCCCCGCCACGCAAACGCCAGTTCTGCAAGGCGCGTACGGAATAGCCCAGGAATTTCGCAGCTTCCTTTTCGGTCACGAGCTGATCCCAATACCCGACCGGATATTGGCTGCTGCTCGATCCCACTTCTTTGTTCATTGAAACCTCCATCATACGCCACGATACTGACTGGCAGCATGGGCGAGGGAGAGTCCTCGAAATAGCACTATAAAGGGCAGAAGGGTTTATAGTTTCGAGCCTGCCTTGAGGGCTTCATGCTCTCTGCGAAAATCCTCGCAAATCACCCTTCGAATGGTTTCGTCGCCAAGGCCACGGTCGCCTTTGATATCGTTCGGAAACACCGCAATAACGGCATCACGAATTTGGCGGATAGCAATTATTTGCGGTGCCAGAAAATTAATCTCGCCGGACTGCTTGAGTTTTTCGTATGCAATTTCGATGATTTTCCTACAGCTTGGCCGTCCGATTTTGGGCGGATTTATTTTCCGAGGAAGCGCGGACGGAGGCGCGATTTGTAGCGGCGCAATATTTCCAGGTAATTCTTCGAACCGTTCTACGGGCACAATTCGCACCGCCACATATTCGAGCACTACAGTTTATATTTTTAAAGAGTGCGGTATGCAGACGTGACAGGCAAGACGGCCAAGGTTTCCCCGGGGCCAGCGCATCCCTTTTTCATGTCAATTCATTGCGCCGCTTGCCGAAGCGGCACGACAACGCCTGATTTTGCCACGCCCATCAACTCAGCGGCCCAATTCGCGACAGTGTCAGCCGCCGCCAGGAGAACAGCGTCCGCAGAATGAATGTAACGGCTGGTGATGGACTGCCCCTTGAGTTTTTTTCCAGAACGCGCACGCCCTGGGCTTCGGCGCGGCACACGCGAGGTGACCACAGTATGGCCTTATGTGATCGTCCATAAAGCGCAACAGCCCCGCAGCGTCGAAATCCTGAGCATCTGACGACGACGGATGAGGCTTCGGAGCTTGAAGAGCGTTGGACGCTGCGACTTCATAAATAAGGATGATTGGCTTCGAATGTCCCAGTCCCAACCTACATTTCTAGTGCAACATAAAGGACGTGATGTTGCACGACATAATGGCGAGGGTGTGGTCGGACGGCACGGCGATTAGCTCTCCCGCATCCAATTGCTGGCACCGCTGACCGGCCACCCACGGCATACGCTGAAGACACTTGCATTTGTGAACTATATATGGTACACGTCTTATATATGAGGCAGCATGAACCAGCCGACCCGCAAAATTCCGGTCGTTTTCTATCAATCCCCGACCGGCAGCGAGGTTGTGCTCGACTGGTGACGCGCGCTTACAGAAACCGATCGACAGCTCATCGGCCAAGACTTGATGCGTGTGCAGTTTCGCTGGCCGGTTGGCATGCCGCTGTGTCGCCGCTTAGGCGAGGGTCTGTGGGAAGTCCGCAGCAATTTGAGCGGCCATCGAATTGCGAGGCTTCTGCGTCACGCAGGACCCTCTGGTGGCACTTTACGGGTTCCTCAAGAAGACCCAGAAGACGCCGGAAACCGAGTTGAAGATCGCGCGCAAGCGCAAACGAGAGTTCGCCTAGGAGCTCATTATGGCAAGCAAAAAGCCCCGCGATACGAAGCGCTTCACGACGCTTGATGCTTTTCTCGAGGAGGAAGGTAGGCGGGAAGCTTTTCAGGCCACCGCGATCAAGGAAGTCCTGGCTTGGCAGATCGAACACGCGATGAAGAAACAGGGCCTTTCGCGCAAGCGCATGGCCGAACGCATGGGCACGAGCCGCAGCCAGATCGGTCGATTGCTCGATCCGCACGACGGCAACGTCACGCTCGCGACCTTACAGCGCGCTGCCGCCATGCTCGGGCATAAAGTACGTTTGGAGTTGGTTTGATGCATAAGGAAACGGGGAACGGTGTCATAAACAGGACCATCGGCGACAATCCCGTCTTAACGCGCTTCCGCAGCGCACTTCGCAAGGTCTACGGCGACCGGCTTGAGCGTACCGTGCTGTTCGGCTCGCGCGCACGCGGTGAAGCGCGCACGGACTCGGACTATGACATTGCGGTTTTCCTGCGTGATATGCCTGATCGTGCGGCAGAGATGGACCGACTTGCCGATCTCGCAACAGACATCTTGTACGAGACCGGCGAATGCATTCATGCACTCCCGTATCAGGCCGGCGCCTGGCGTGAACGGACGCCGATCATGCACGAGATTCGTGCGGACGGCGTAGAGCTATGAAGCCGGAGACGGCCGCATTTCTAGCGAAAGCCGAGGAAATTCTCGAACGCGCCAAGGCGCTCCAGGCCCAGAACTTCACGGACGAAGCGGGCCGAGCCGCCTATTTGGCCGGGTTTCACGCGGCTCAGGCGATACTTTTCGAACGTCATGGCCGTACTCCTAAGACGCATAGCGGCGTACAAACAAAATTTGCCGAGTGAGCGAAGAACGAACCATCTATTGACCTGGAGCTCCGTGCGTTTCTTGGCCGCGCTTACGCTCTTAAGGCCATTGCCGACTATGAAACCGGCCCAGGTGCACATGTCACTGCGGCGCAAGCTAGGGATGCGATCAGAACAGTCGGTCGTTTTTTCGTCGCGATTAGCGCGTTGCTCGAAAGCGGTAAGGACCAATGAGCCAGGCGCTTCTCCCGAAACCAAAGCCCCCAGCGGTTACGGCCTGAAAGGCCTCAGCCATCGCGATCGTGACATTCAACCAGCGCGATTTCGGCGACGCGCCCGCGACGTTTGGAATTGAGGTGCTGTCGCCAGTCGATATGCTCAGGAGGATCAAGACATGAAGAGCCCCCAAAGTACCTACCCACTCCGCCTGCCTCGCTCGGTAAAGGCGGAAGTCGAGCGCCGGGCCAAAGCGGACGGCATCAGCGTCAATCAGCTCGTGGCAACCGCCGTTTCCGAAAAGCTCGCAGCCATGAACACGGCAGCCTTCTTCGCCGAGCGCCGAGACCGCGCGGATTTCACCGCGTTCGATCGAATGATGCGTCGCAAGGGTGGCGAAGCGCCACGGCCAGAAGATAAGATTCGCTGAGGCGACCAATGGTTCAAGCACTTGTCCCAAAATCGGCGGCGCGGGTGCTATCGGCCTGGGAGGCCTCGGCCGTTGTTCCGCACATAATCGCGGATGTTGGCGAGCACGCCTCGTGTCGGTTTTTGGAATTCTTTGCGGCCACGATCCGCAACAAGAACACCCGCGAAGCCTATTACCGGGCCGTCTGCCGGTTCTTCGATTGGTGCGATGCTGTCAAATTGGGCGAGCTGCAAGACGTCGAGCTCTTGCATGTTGCGGCATCCTCCATCACAGACGTTCGCGAAGCGT
>JAGWVX010000257.1 GCA_018970685.1 Alphaproteobacteria bacterium
CAACGCCATTGGCTCGTCGCTGGTGTCGGTGGCGGCCTTCGGCGCCACGACGGCAATCAGCTATGCAATCTCCGGCCTGGTCGATTGGCAGCTGGCGCTTCTCTTTATCGTCGGCGGAGCCTTCGGCGGTTTCGCAGGCATAGGCTTGGCGCGCAGGCTTGCCGCGAGGCGGCGCGCGCTTGGACTGATTTTCAGCGGCGTGGTCGCCACGGTCGGCATCTACGTTCTGCTGAAGGGCCTGGCGAGCTTTCACTGACCCGGCCCGCATCCCCTTGTTAACGCAACCAGTTAGCGGAACGTGCGATGCGTTCCGAATCCGCGCTGCGACCATTCGCGCCCCGGCGGGAAATCCGTCGCATTGTCCGCCCGGGCCGGACATGCATGCTGTGTTGGGGCAACGTTCTTAGAAATATCCAGGTCCATGGACCAGCACATCGACAATTTTGGCCAGTTGGCCCTGGCCAAACCAGCTGTTCCGTATACGGATGACACCGCGGCGCCGGATTATCTGCTGTTGCATTACTGGTGGGCCTACGCACATCCCTTGGCGGTGCGCTTCTTCGACCGCCGTTGGGTCGTCAATTTTATCTTGCTGGGAAATTACCGGCGGCTGCGGGACGCCGCGCTGGCCGAGTTCGGCCGGACGCTGCCGGGCACGACACTGCAGTTGGCCTGTGTCTATGGCGATCTCACCTGCCGGCTGGCCAGACGCGTCGTCGCCGGCGGCGGCACGCTCGATATCGTCGATGTGCTGCCCATCCAGCTGAGAAACCTGAAATGGAAACTTCCGTGCAAGTCGCCGGTCCGGCTGCTGCGCATGAACACCGCGGCGCTCGAATTGCCCGACGAGAGCTACGACCGGGTGCTGCTGTATTTTCTGCTGCACGAACAGCCCGCCGGCGAGCGCGAAAGAACGCTCCGCGAGGCGCTGCGCGTGACGAAGCCGGGCGGTAAGGTCCTAATTCTGGATTTCGCCTCGCCCTATTGGTGGAATCCACTGCGCTATATTTGGCGGCCGTTGCTGGCCCTGCTTGAGCCCTTTGCGCTCGATCTGTGGCGGACGGATATCGCCGCCTTGTTGCCGCCGGTCGGCTTAGCGATCCGGCGTGAGCGCTTTTTCGGCGGCTTTTTCCAGAAAATCAGCATTACGCGCTGACATCCGCGGCACGCGGGATTTTTTCCTTTCTCTCCTGTAGTATGGCTTGGCGTGCAGCCTGCAAGCTGCCTGGGGCGCCATCATGGAATCAACCGGGAGGGAACGATGCATCCGTTCTTTTTCATAGGTATCGTACATCACGCCGTTCTACTGGCGGTTCTGGCGTTTTTCGTTCTGTTCGCGGCCAGCAAGGCCGACGGTTTCGTAAAGATTCTCGGAAACGTGCTCGGCTATCTCCTGCTGATCTGCGTGATCCTATGGATCATCGCCATCGTCGCCGGGCCGATGTTTGGCATTCATTCGTTCGGGACGATGGGCTTTTACGACATGCATCCGGGCCTGGGGCCGCATTGGGTCCATCCGCCCATGCAGCCGTCGGCCAAATAGACCAAGATACTTTGCGGTGGAGCGCCGGCGGCAATCTTCGCCGCCGGTTCTGGCTTCGGGGCTTGGCGATGCCACCCGGCGGGAACTACCACAACGGCGGCTATCCGCTATTCTATAGGAACATTTGCAAGAATGCCGGGGGCCGCGTGCAGGCCTTCTCGGCAAAAGAAAAGTGAGAGGCCCAGAAAGATGACGCACACACGCCGCGCCTTCCTCGCAACGGGGATGGCGCTGACGGCCGCCACATATGCCGAGGCCGCGCCTAAACCTTTTGGCACGGTACAACGGCTGAGCCCTATGCTTGACGCACTCATTGCACCGGACGCCAAGGTCGAGCGGTTGGGCGGCGGCGTCAAATGGGCCGAGGGGCCCGTGTGGGTGAAGGACGGCGACTATCTGCTGTTCAGCGATCCGCCGAAGAACACGATGTATCGCTGGTCGGAAAAGCACGGCATCAGCGTCTTCCTGCATCCGTCGGGCTATGCCGGCGACGATCTCAAGCCGTTCCGCGAACCCGGATCGAACGGCCTTGCGATCGATGCCAAAGGCGCCCTGATCGCCGCCGACTCCGGCGACCGTGGGCTGACGCGCATCGACCTTAAAACGAAGCGCAAGCATGTCTTCGTCGACCGCTTCGAGGGCAAGCGCTTCAACAGCCCCAACGATCTGTGCATCGCGCGTTCGGGCGCGATCTATTTCACCGATCCGCCTTATGGCCTCGCGGGGCTCGAGAAATCGCCCTACAAAGAATTGCCGTTCAGCGGCGTCTATCGCTGGACGCCGGACGGCAAGGTGGCTCTGATCGAAAAGGAATTCCTCTATCCCAACGGCGTTGGCCTATCACCCGACGAGAAGACACTCTATGTCTCCAACACCGATGCCAAGCAGCCGATCATCCGCGCCTATCAGCTGGACGCCGACGGCTTTCCGACAAGCTATTCGACGCTGTTCGACACCACGCCGCTGATCAAGCCCGGCGTACCGGGCATGCCGGACGGCATGAAGATCGACGCCTATGGCAATCTGTTCGCGGCCGGACCGGGCGGCATCATGGTGCTGACCAAGGAAGGCGAACTGCTGGGCATCATCGGCGCCGGCAAGCGGGCCATGCCGAACTGCGCCTTCGGCGAGGACGGCAAGACGCTGTTCCTGGCGGCGACGGATTCCATCGCGCGGATCCGGCTGAAGACCCACGGCCAGGGCTGGACGTAATCGTTCTTACATCTGCATCGTCCAGCCTTCGACGCCCATCGCCGCCTGACGCACCGCTTCGGCGAGCGTGGGATGGGCGTGCGAGGTGCGCGCGATGTCCTCCGAGGCAAGGCCGATTTCGACGGCAAGCGCCGCTTCCGCGATCAAATTGCCGGCTTCGGGGCCGAGGATGTGCACACCGAGCACCCGGTCCGTCTTGGCATCGGCGAGAACCTTGGCGAAACCGTCCGTCGACGCGATGGTCTTGGCGCGGGCGTTGGCGGTGAAGGGGAACTTGCCGACTTTGTAGGCGATGCCGGCGGTCTTCAATTCTTCTTCCGTCTTGCCGACGCTGGCGACTTCCGGTGCGGTGTAGACTACGGCCGGGATGGCGTCGTAATTCACATGCCCCGCCTTGCCGGCGATGCGCTCGGCGCAAGCGACGGCCTCGTCTTCCGCCTTGTGGGCAAGCATGGCGCCTTCGCGGCAATCGCCGATGGCATAGATGCCCGGGACGTTCGTCCTGAAATGCGCATCGGTGACGATGCGGTCGCGGGCGTCCAGCGCCACGCCAGCCTTATCTAGGCCAAGACCTTCCGTATACGGACGGCGCCCGATGGAGACGAGCAGCACGTCGGTCTCCACCGTCTGGCGGTCGCCGCCCGCGGCGGCTTCCAGGCTGACACGCAAGGATTTGCCGGTTTTTTCCACGCCCACGACCTTGGTGGAAAGCTGGAATTTGATGCCCTGCTTCTGCAGGACACGCTGGAACTGCTTGCCGATCTCGCCATCGAGGCCGGGCGCGATGCGGTCGAGGAATTCCACCACCAGCACCTCGCTGCCGAGCCGGCGCCATACCGAACCGAGTTCCAGGCCGATGTAACCGCCGCCGACAACCAGCAGCCGCTTGGGAACCTCCTTCAGCGACAGCGCACCGGTGGAGGTGACGATCTGCTCTTCGTCGATGGCGACGCCAGGCAGCGCCATCACATCCGAGCCGGTGGCGATGACGATGTGCTTGGTCTCGAGCGTGCGCAGCGCGCCGTCCGCCGCCTTGACCTCGACCTTGCCGGGGGCGGCGATACGCGCCTCGCCGACAATCGCTTCCGACTTGTTCTTCTTGAGCAGGAACTCGACGCCCTTGGTGAGTTCGCCCACAACCTTGTCCTTGTGCGCCATCATCGCGGGAAGATCGAGGCTCACTTGAGCCCTGATGCCGAGCTTGGCGAATTCCTTGCCGGCTTCCTCGAAGCGCTCGCTGGCGTGCAGCAGCGCCTTGGACGGAATGCAGCCGACATTCAGGCAGGTGCCGCCGAAGCGGCCGCGCTTGTCGACGCAGGCGGTCTTCAGCCCGAGCTGGCCCAGTCTGATCGCGGCGTTGTAGCCGCCGGGTCCGCCGCCAAGGACAACGGCATCGAATTGATCAGCCATGGGTGTGGTCTTTCGTTCAGGGGAGACGGATTTACTTATGTCTTCACGCGCGCGGATGCAATTCGCCCGCGGCGATTTTTGCTCACGGAATGTGGCCGACGGCCGCTCCTTTGAGGCCGCTGACACGATAGACGACGTAATGGGCGATGGGCACGCCCTCGCGCTTGCGGTCGATGCGGGCGATTTCGGTCACATGAGCGAAATGCGCGGCAATGAGTGCGCTGTCGTCGCGGCGGATTTCACTGACATAGAGCACCGGATGGGCGAACAGCGCGGGATCGGCCGCGGGGTCGTTCGCCCAGCGGTAGTCCTGACCGACCGCGACGACGGGCCCGGGCCCGTAGAAGGTGAACCAAGCCG
>JAGWVX010000258.1 GCA_018970685.1 Alphaproteobacteria bacterium
TATTGCGAGCGGATGATGGCGCTGCCGGCGATGCAGGACTGGGGACGCGCGGCGAAAGCCGAAGTGGAAGCCGGCCTGCCGGAATATCTCGCCGGCTAACGGCGCGGCGTCCGCGCGTCGGAAAACTTGCCCATCTCACGGTAGAAACGTTCCGCACCCGGATGCAACGGCGCGGTGAGGCTGCCGGCCGCGTCTTCCAGGCGGATATAGCGGCCCGCCGGCGGACCGGCGTCGAGCAGCGCGCGGTTGGCCGGATCGAACAGCGCGCGCAGGATGCCGTAGACGATGTCGGGCGAGGCCGTATCCTTTACGATCCACAAGGTGCGGCTGCTGACGGTCGGAATCGCGGCCGTGTGCGGGTAGAGGTCTGCGGAAATCGTGTCGGCGAAAAGATTGGGCACGCGCCGCAAGAGGCGGCGGCGCGCCGCGCCGTCGATCGGCACCAGCCTGGCCGCGCCGCGCGCCAGCAAATCGCCGATCAGGGGCGACGGCGATACGCCCTGGAAGAAGAAGGCGTCGATCTTGCCTTGCAGCAGCAAGCTGGCGCTGACGTCATAGGATTCGCGACGAAGCTTCAAGCGGCGTTCGGAGACCCAATAGGCGGACAGGATCTCGCGCGCCACAACATTGGCGCCCGAACCGTCCGTACCGATCGAGACCCGCTTGCCGGCCAGATCGGCAACATTGCGGATCTTCGAATTGGCGGCCACCACCAGCTGCACGGTTTCGGGAAACAGATCGGCGATGACGCGGATGTGCTTCAGACGCCCGGTCCTGCGGAAGGCGCCGCGGCCGGCGACGGCGTCGGCGACCACATTGGCCTGCGAGAAACCGGAGTCGACGTCGCCGCGCTCGACCGCCAGCACGTTGGCGACGGCGCCGTCGCTGGTGCGCGCCGACACGATCAGGCCTGACGGCCCGCAGGCCCCGTTCGCATCGCAGCGCGCCAATCCGGCCGGATGGCTGACGATCCTGGCGATCAATTCGCCCATCGGGAAATAAGAGCCGGCCGTCGCCCCGGTCGCCACCTGGAAGAAGAGACGCGGCGGCTGGGCCTCGCCGGGACCGGCCGCAAGGATCGCCAAGGCGGCAAGCCCCAGAGCCGACCCCGCGAAAACGGCCAGTGCTGCCGTGTACCGTCCCATGGGATATCAGTCCCACACCTTTGCGTCAGGAATTGGACGCCAGCGCCTATTTCTCAATCCTACGCCGCCGGATTTAAGGGTTTATTGACTGCAGGTGAGCATGCTGTGCAGTGGACAGAATTCAGGGCATCTCATGCACAAATTGCTCGCCCGCTCGGCCGCGCTCGCACTGTCGGGCATCGCCCTCGCCGCCTGCGCCTCCGCCGACCAGCCGGCGACGCCGGCCCAGACGCAAACCACCGACACGAGCCTGCCGGTCGACGTGAACAACGGCGTCCGCCAGGCCCAGCAGCAGCGCGTGCAAGGCGATCTGAGCGGCGCCATCCACACCCTGAGCCAACTGATGCTGGTGTCGCCGGACGATCCGCGCGTGATTGGCGAATACGGCAAGACGCTGGCCCAACAGGGCCGCGCCACCGAAGCCATCGCCTTCCTCAACCGTGCCGTCGAGCTGCAACCCAACGATTGGACGCTTTATTCCGCACTCGGCGTTGCCGACGATCAGAAGGGCGATTCCAACGCCGCGCGGCTGGCCTATCAGCACGCCCTGAAGCTGCAGCCGGGCGAACCGGTGGTGCTCAACAATCTCGCCATGTCGCGGGTTCTGGCGGGCGATCTTTCCGGCGCCCACGATCTGCTGTCGCAGGCCGCCGCCAAGGATGCCACCAATTCCAAGATCGCCAGCAATCTGGCGATGGTCGACAGGCTCGAAAAAGACCGGCCGCAGACAGCCGTCGCCGAGAACGCCAAGCCCGCCGCCGACAAACCCGCCGTCGCCGTGGAACCGTTGCACAAGGCGCGGACGGCCCCGGCCAGGCTGGCGGCCGCCAAGCCGGATCATCCGCGCGTCATCATGCAGGCGGTTCCCGTCGATCCGCTGGCCGGACCGGTGTCGCGCCACCGGGAAATCGCCAAAGCGCCGCCGCGCAAGCTCGCCGCGCCGCATAAGAGCAAAGTCGAGACCGCGAAGAACGCGATCCCCGCGCTCCGCCTGGCGAACGATCAGCCGTAAATCGGAAGCCGAAAGCCGAAAAAGCGCGGCGCCGGCACGATATTGCTTGATCTCGATATACGAAATTCGCCGTGACCGGGCGTGCCCCGGAGGATAGTGCGGTCTTCGATCCGAGCCGCGCTTTCGTCGCCATCGACGGTCCGTGGCGATGTCCGGACACGGTTTGACGCCGGGCGTTCCAATAAATGATAGAATGGCGACGATGCGCCGTATATTCGCACTGCCGGAAGGATGGGCAACATCTTTTCAATGCCAGATCATCGATGAAAGATCCGCTCAGCCCAATCCCTGCAGAAGAGGGTTTCTCGGATGAATAAATGGATGACGGCCGCCCGCAACGTGTCGCTCGGTATCGTCGCCGTGGCCGTGGCCGTGATCGGCGGAGCCCTGGTCTACCGTGCGGTCCTACAACGCGAGAATGCCAAGGCCCTGATTATCGCCACGCCGGACGGCATCGCCGAGGCGGGCTATATCAGGATCGGCGGCATCGATCAGTGGATTCAGATTCGCGGAGACGACCGCCGCAATCCGGTCGTCCTTCTGCTCAACGGCGGCCCCGGCGCCTCATGGCTGCGCGCCACCCAAGCCTTCGTGCCGTGGGAGAAGTATTTCACCGTCGTTCAGTGGGATCAGCGCGGTGCCGGCCGAACCTTCGAAAAATCCGGAGAGTCGGTTGCGAAAACCATGACGATTTCGCGCATGGTGTCGGATGGCCTCGAAGTTTCCAATTACCTCCGCGCGCATCTGAAGAAGGACAAGATCATCCTGCTGGGCCATTCCTGGGGCTCGATTCTCGGCGTTCACATGGTCAAGGCGCGCCCCGACCTGTTCTACGCCTTCGTGGGCACGGGCCAGGTCGAAAGCATGCCCAAGGCCTTGCGCGCGGCCTATGCCGCCTCACTCGCAAAGCTGCGGCAGGAAGGCGACGAGAGCGCCGTTCGCGAACTGAGCGCCGTCGGCCCGCCGCCTTATCGCGATTATGCAACCATCGCCAAGGCGATCAAGGCGTCGCGCGGCACGATGATGGGCGACGACGTGCCTTCGATCGCCGAGCCGGGCGGGGGATTTGCCGCGCCGGGTTATTCGTTGACGGACGATTATTATCTCGTCCGCGGATCGAACTTTTCGCAGAGAACTCTCCTGGCGGCGGCGTTGCGCGAGGACTTGACCACGCTGGGCATGCATTTCGACGTGCCGGTCTTCATGTTCGAGGGTTCGGCCGACATGTTGCCGATTGCCGACGCAAGAGATTACTTCAACCGGATCGACGCGCCGAAAAAAGCGTTTGTCGCGTTTTCCGGCGGGAACCACTTCGTCTTGTTTGCGCGCCCGGATGCCTTCCTGAAGGAAATGGTCGAGAAGGTGCGACCCTTGGCAAAACCGTCCCTCCGGATCGCACCGCTCGCGACTGTCGATATTCGGAAATCACATGTCGGCCGTTGAGCGCGCCAAAAGCGCGGCTCAAGTCGAAGATCGCACGATCTCCCGGGCCCGACCCGGCCATCCGTCTTCCATTCGGCTCGTGCCGGACGGCCGCCTCACGCGCTCGCACGCGGGGCGCGGAACGGGGCGGCGACCGTGACGGCAGGAGATTTGGCGTCAAGCGATCGTGCTGCGGCAGCCGTGTTCAACGAAGGTCTTCCGCGATCCGACGCCCTGCGTCAGACCATGTGCATGACCTTCAAGATCGCCGGACCCATGATGACGATGAACAAGGCCGGCAGGAAGAAAAGGATCATCGGCACGGTGAGCTTGGCGGGCAAGGCGGCGGCCTTCTTCTCGGCCGCGGCCATGCGCATCTCGCGGTTTTCCTGCGCGCAGACGCGCAGCGCCTGTCCCATCGGCGTGCCGTAACGCTCCGCCTGATTGAGCGCCGTCGCCACCTGCTTGACGCCGGGATGGCCGCAGCGTTTGGCGAGATTCTCGAAGGCCTGTTTGCGGTCGGGCAGATAGGACAATTCGGCGGTGGTGAGCGCGAGCTCCTCGGCCAGTTCCGCCGACGCCTGTCCGATCTCGCCGGCGACCTTGGAGAAGGCCGATTCCACCGACATGCCGGACTCCACGCAGATCAGCAGCAGGTCGAGCGCGTCGGGAAACGCCCGCATGATCGATTCCTGGCGCTTGGCGATGAGATTGGAGACGAAGAGGTCCGGCAGATAGAAGCCGGCCAAGGCGGCCGCCACCGAGGCCCCGAGTTTGATCGTTCCCGACCAGGCGAAATGCGTCACCACGAAAAGATAGAACAGCGCCGCCGCGAACAGGATAAAGGGCATCACGAAGCGGAAGAACATGAAGACGATGGCCGGCGTCGGCCCGCGCATGCCGGCTTGCGCCAGCTTGCCGCGCGAATCG
>JAGWVX010000006.1 GCA_018970685.1 Alphaproteobacteria bacterium
TAACAGCTCCGGGAAGGACGGCATGCACGAAGCATCGCTGATGAAGGGTCTGATGCGCCGGCCCGAGGAGATCGCTGCGGCGGACAGGACCAAGCGCATCACCGGGGCGTCGGTCTGGCTCGGCGCCCCGTCGCATATGTCGGCGGCGCATCTCGCCGAGCATTTCGAGGAAGTCCGGAGCGTCACGGTGGATACGTGACGGGCCGGAACCGCAGCATTTCAGGGGCCGGAAAGACGGGTGACGTGCGTCGGCGCGTGCAAGCCGAGGTGCGCGGCGCGGTGCAGGGCGTCGGCTTCCGCCCCTTTGTTTATCAACTGGCGCACAAGTTGGCGCTCGCGGGCTGGGTCGAAAACACGACCTTCGGCGTCCGGCTGGAGGTCGAAGGCGAGGTGGCTTCCGTCGCGGTATTTTTGCAGGAGATGGAAACCGCGTCGCCGCCGAATGCGTCCGTCATCTCCGTAGCCGTTCGCGACATCGAAATTCTTGAGGAAGATGCCTTCGTCATTCGCCAAAGCGCGTCCCAAGGCGCGCGCATCGCGCAGATCCTCCCGGACCTCGCAACCTGCCCGGACTGCCTGCGTGAACTGTTCGATCCGCAAGACCGCCGCCACCGGTACCCTTTCATCAACTGCACGCATTGCGGCCCGCGCTTCAGCATCGTCGAGGACGTACCTTATGATCGCGCCAGGACCTCGATGCGGCTCTTCCCGATGTGCCCGGCCTGCCGCGCCGAATATGAGGACCCGCTGAACCGGCGCTTCCATGCGGAACCCAACGCTTGTCCGGTCTGTGGTCCGCGCATCGCCTTGTGGGATGGGAACGGCAAGGAGTTGGCACGGGATCACGGGGCGCTGCTGGCAACCGCCCAGGCCATCCGGGAGCAAAAAATTGTCGCCGCCAAAGGCGTGGGCGGCTTCCACCTCATGGTAGACGCGCGAAACGAACAGGCCGTTCTTCGGCTGCGCACCCGCAAGCATCGGCCGGAAAAGCCGTTTGCGGTGATGTTTCCCGCGCTGGCCGATATCGAGCGCGAATGCGAGGTTTCGACCGAAGAACGAGCGCTGCTGCTCGGGCCGGCGTGCCCGATCGTCTTGCTGCGCCGCAAGTCCGGGTCTGTTGCGCCTGCCGTGGCGCCGGGCAATCCATGCCTCGGCGCGATGCTGCCTTACGCGCCGCAGCACCACCTTCTTATGTATGAGCTTGGTTTTCCGATCGTCGCCACCAGCGCCAACCTCTCCGACGAGCCGATTTGCACCGACGAGACGGAAGCGTTCACGCGGCTGGCAGGTATCGCGGACGTCTTTCTCGTCCATGAC
The DNA here is from genome assembly GCA_018970685.1 of Alphaproteobacteria bacterium. Taxonomy (GTDB): domain Bacteria; phylum Pseudomonadota; class Alphaproteobacteria; order Micropepsales; family Micropepsaceae; genus Rhizomicrobium. Next base: position 1,318 of record JAGWVX010000006.1, read on the forward strand.
CGCCCGATCGTCCGCCCGATCGACGACTCCGTCACGCGCGTCGTCTGCGGGCACGATCAGGTGTTGCGCCGGGCCCGCGGTTACGCGCCGGCGCCCGTCCGGATGGAAGGCTTGAGCGCCGGCATCTTGGCGCTCGGCGGGCATATGAAGACGACGGTAGCCGTCACGCTGGAGGACGCCGTGCTGGTCAGCCAGCATCTCGGCGACCTGGAGACGGCGCCGGCGCGCTTGGCACACGACCGCGCGATCGACGACATGCTGAAACTGCGCGGTTTGGCGCCGTGTGTGGTGGTGCGCGATCTTCATCCCGATTACGCCACCAGCCGCATGGCATCCGAGATGGGACCGCCTGTGGTTGGCGTGCAGCATCACCTCGCGCATGTCGTTGCCTGCATGGCGGAGCACGGCATAGCGCCGCCGGTCCTCGGCGTCGCCTGGGATGGAACGGGTTACGGAACGGACGGCACGATTTGGGGCGGCGAGTTTCTTCTGATCGCGAACAACGAATGGAAGCGTGTGGCGCATTTGCGGCCGTTCCGCTTGCCGGGCGGGGAGATCGCAGTCCGCGAGCCCCGGCGCGCCGCCATCGGTCTTCTCTATGAGGCTTTTAGCGCCGATGCTTTCGCGATCGATGCGCCAGCGGTTGTCGCCTTCACGGCTGCCGAGCGCGGCGTGATGCAGGCGGCGCTTGAGCAAGGCATCAACGCTCCGCGCACCTCGAGCATGGGGCGCTTGTTCGACGGCTTCGCGGCGTTGTGCGGCCTACGGCAATTCGTGAGTTATGAAGGTCAGGCCGCTGCCGAATTCGAATGGGCCGCGGGCGTCGTCACGCCGTCGCGCTCCTATGATTTTCCTTTGATCCCGGGAACCGCAGACGGTGCGCCTTGGGTCTTGAATTGGAAACCCGCGCTCGATGCGCTGCTCGCCGACAGATTGGCTGGCGCGCCTACCGGCGCCGTCTCGGCCGCGTTTCACACCGGATTGGCGAAGGCCGTTGCAGCCGTCGCGCAGCAGGTTGGAGTGCCTCGGGTCGTTCTTACCGGCGGCTGTTTCCAGAATGCACGTCTCACGGGAGAAGCTGTCGCGGCCCTGCGCCTTGCGGGGCACGAACCTGTCTGGCACCGGCGCGTTCCGCCGAACGATGGTGCCATCGCACTTGGCCAGGCCGTCTGGGCGGCGTGGAGCGCGAAACGGGATTCCGCCTGACGGTGGTTATTTTTTCTTCTTGGATTTTCCGGCCAGTTTGGGTGCCGTTTTGGTTCTCTTCCCGGCTGTTGCCTTCTTCGGTTTCAGGATTTCGGCTTCCGCCTGCGCCCAGTGCTCGTCGGCGCGGCCGTGTGGCCGGCCCGCCTCCTCCCAGATCGCATAGGCGCGCAGCTCGATCTGCTTGTGAAGGGATTCCGTCGTGCGGGCATTTCTGGCGTTCATCGTGCCGCTCCCAAAGTGTTTCGTTGAAGGCCGCTTCACAACGCAACGCATGGAACGCACGGCGTACTCGCGAATTTCCGCACACAATATAACGGCGTGCTCCGGCGGTACCGGAAGCACGCCGCTGGTCCGTTCTTAGATTTCTTCCGGCACCATGGCGATGGCGCCGCACGGGCATTCCTTGGCGCAGACCCCGCAACCCTTGCAATAGTCGTAGTTGAATCTGAAACGGTTTCCGGGGCCGAGCTTGATCACGGCGTTGTCCGGGCAGACGCCATAACAGTTGTCGCATTCGAAGCAATTGCCGCAGGACAGGCAGCGGCGCGCCTCGTACAGCGCATTGGTTTCGTCGAGGCCGGACACCACTTCGTCGAACGTGCTCTGGCGGCGGACGGTGTCGAGCACCGGACGAACGGTTCCCGGTGCGTCGGTGTAGTACCAGGTGTTGAGCTTGTCGAAGGATGCGATTTCGTGCTTCTCCGCCGGGGTATAGGTCTTGCCGCGGAGCCAGGCATCGATATGGCGCGCGGCTTTCTTGCCGTGACCGACCGCGACGGTGACGGTGCGTTCCGACGGCACCATGTCGCCGCCGGCGAAGATGCCGTTGGCGCCGGTCATCATGTTGGGGCCGACTTCCACGACGCCGTCCTTGATCGTCAGGCCCGGCACGCCGTTGAGCAGGCCGAGGTCCACGTCTTGACCAAGAGCCAGCACGACGGAATCCGCTTCCAAGGTTTCGAACACGCCGGTGGGCTGCGGGAAGCCGGTCTTGTCCAGTTCCATCTTCTCGATGGTGAGCTTGCCTTCGTCCATCCGCTTGATGGTGGACAGCCACTTCATCATGATGCCTTCTTCCAATGCCTCCTCGACCTCGAAGTCGTGGGCGGGCATCTTGGCGCGCGTGCGGCGGTAGACGATGATCGATTCGCTGGCGCCCAGGCGCTTGGCGGTGCGTGCGACGTCGAGCGCCGTGTTGCCGCCGCCGTAGACGACGACCTTGCGGCCGAGCAGCGGTTTTTCCTCGCCTTCCATGGAGCGCAGAACCGAGACCGCGTCGACAATCTTCGCCGCTTCGCCGGCCGGGATATAGGCACGCTTGCCGATGTGGGCGCCGACGGCGAGGAAGGCGGCGTCGAACTTGCCGGCTTTCATCGTCTCCTGGATGTTGTCGACTTTGGCGTTGAGCTTCAGCTCGACGCCGATATCGACGATGCGCTGGATTTCCGCGTCCAGCACTTCGCGCGGAAGGCGGTATTTCGGGATACCGAAGCGCATCATGCCGCCGGCCTTTGGTCCGGCGTCTTGAAGAACGACCTGGTGTCCCAAAAGGCGTAGGTGATAGGCGGCCGACAGGCCCGAGGGTCCGGCGCCCACGATCAGCACGCGCTTACCGCTCTCGCTTTTGGGCGCTTCGAATTTCCAGCCGCGCTTGATGGCTTCGTCGCCGAGGAAGCGTTCGACGGAATTGATGCCGACGGCGCTGTCGACATCGGCGCGATTGCATTTGCTTTCGCAAGGATGATAGCAGACGCGCCCCATGCAGGACGGCAACGGGTTGTTCTGAGTCAGAACGCGCCAGGCCGTTTCATAGTCGCCGGTTTCCGCGTGGAACAGCCAGCCTTGGATATTCTCTCCCGCCGGACAGGCGTTGTTGCAGGGCGGCAGGCGATCGACATAGACGGGGCGTTCGTTGCGCCAAGAACCGGTCTGATTGGCGAGGCTCGAACCGACATCGAGTGTGATGGCAAACGGATGTTGGGGCATTACACATTACCCTCGTGTGCGAGCAGATTGAATTCTGCGATGTTGCGGTCGGCGAGCTTTTGCAACCGTTCGAGGCGCGGCGCGTCGCCGTTCTTGAACAGATGGGCGTAGCGCTTCTGCAGCTTGAGGTACTCGACGACCGGCACGCGGTTGCGGATCTTGCGGCTGCCGGTGATGACCCCGTATTCGGCTTCGAAGATCGGGAACACGCCGCTCTCGACCGCCAGCCGCGCCAGGCGGATGGTGTCGTGCGAGGCGGAACCCCAGCCAAGCGGGCAAGGCACCTGCACGTGAATGTAGCGTGCACCGTGGAAGCCCATGGCTTTCGTGACTTTGCGTTCGAGGTCATGAAGGTCGGCGACGCTGGCGATGGCGACGTAGGGAATGCCGTGCGCCATGGCGATCTTGGGCACGCTCTTGCCCGTACCGAAGACGTTGCCCGGCTCGTCGCCGACGGCGTCGGTGGTCGCGGTGCGCGCCGCGGGCGGCGTGGCCGACGAGCGCTGCACGCCGGTGTTCATGTAACCTTCGTTGTCGTAGCAAACGTAAAGCACGTCGTCGTTGCGCTCGAACATCCCCGACAAGCAGCCAAAACCGATGTCGGTGCTGCCGCCGTCGCCGCCTTGGGCGAGGATGCGGACTTCGCTGCGGCCCTTGACGCGCATGGCCGCGGCAACCCCGGTGCCGACCGCCGCGGCGTTGCCGAACAGCGAATGCACCCAGGCGACCTGCCACGACGTTTCCGGATACGGCGTGGTGAACACCTCCAGGCAACCCGTGGCGTTGACCACGATGAGGTTGTTGTTGGTCGCTCGCATCGCAGCGTCGACCACATAGCGTGCGCCGAGCGCTTCGCCGCAGCCCTGGCAACCTCTGTGGCCGCAGGTGATCGCATTGGAACGATCTATAGAGGCCTGCACGGTGCGGTCCGCTTCGGAAACGAGGCGGTTACCGACCGTGAAGGTGCCCTTTTGGTAGAACTTCAGCTTTTGCGTCGGTTCCATTTCTTTTGTTGCATCGTTCATCATCGAGCTTCCTTATTCGGCGACCGGAGCAACGGAGACGCGACGCAAGAGATTTTCGGCGATCGGCCCCGAGCGGCGCTTCGAGCTCATATGCTCGACTTCTGTGGCGACGATCTTTTGGTTGAGATCGAGGAAGTGCATGCCTTCCCAGGGTTCCGTCTTGGCTTTGCGGAAGATCCCGCGCAGCGAAGCGCGGCTGACCGGCCGCCCGCCCAAGCCGGCAATGACGGAGAGCGCCTGCGGCGCACGGTCCACGTTGCGCAGCGCATGATCGACGTCGGCGGCAAGCTGTCCGCCCATGCCGATGGCGAAGCTTCTATCGACAACCACGGTTTGTTTGCAGCCGGAGAGAGCCTTTCGCAGTTCTTCCGCCGGGAACGGGCGATAGGACACCAGCGTCACGAGGCCGATGGAAAAGCCGTCGGCGCGCATTTCGTCGATGACGTCCTTGATGGTGCCGTTGACCGAGCCCATAGCCACGACGACCATGTCGGCGTCTTCGGTGCGATAGGTCCGCAACAGACCGCCCGAATCGCGGTCGAACTTTTTCTTGAACTCGCGCGCCAGTTCCGGGATCAGCTTGAGCGCCAGGTCCAGCTTGTAGTTTTGCAGATATTTCACTTCGGTGAAGGCGTCGGGCCCGACCATGGCGCCGATCGAGATCGGTTCTTTGGGGTCGACGACCTGCACGGGGTCGTAAGGCGGCAGGAAGGCATCGACTTCGGCTTGGGTTGGAACGTCCACTCGTTCCACGGCGTGGGTGAGGATGAAGCCGTCGACGCAAACCATGATCGGCATCGAGACCGCTTCGGCCAGGCGGAAAGCCTGGATGTGCAAATCGACGGATTCCTGATTGGTTTCGGCGAACATCTGCAGCCAACCCGCGTCGCGCATCGACATGGCGTCGGAGTGATCGTTCCAGATGTTGATGGGGGCGCCGATCGCCCTCGTGCCGAGCGTCATCACGATCGGCAAACCCATGCCCGAGGCATTGTAGACGGCTTCGGCCATGAACAGCAGACCCTGGCTCGAGGTGGCGGTGTAGGTCCGCGCACCGGCCGCGGACGAACCTATGCACGCCGACAGCGCGCCGAATTCGGATTCGACGTTGATGAATTCGCAGTTCTTGACCTCGCCGGTGCGAACCATTCGGCCGAGCCCTTCGACGATATGGGTCTGCGGCGTGATCGGGTAAGCGCAGATGACCTCCGGCCGGCACAGCCCGATGGCCTCGGCCGTGGAAATCGAGCCTTCAACTTGTTTCAGCATGCCAAATCTCCTTCAGGCCGCGACCGACGCCGCCGAAACGGCCTCGAAGGCTTCCGTCGCAGCGGCGACGTTCGCTTCGGCGATTTTTCCGGAAAACGCTTCTCGGATGGCCGCGGCGACCGATACCAAACGAACCGCGCCGGACAGTGCGGCAAATGCCCCGAGCAGAACCGCATTCGGCAAGGGCCGTCCGATGTGTTTCAGCGCGATTTCCGATGCCGCCACGACGCGGGTATGCCCGGTCGGCAGTTTCGCGGCCACTTGGGCAAGGCCCAATTCGGCGAGGGTCTTGTTGGAATTGACGAGGAGATAGCCGTCTCGCTTGATGCCCTGGAAAACATCGATCACCTTGAACAGCGTCGGATCCTGGATGATCAGCACGTCCGGTTCCATGATCGGTTCACGCAGTCTGATCTCCTTGTCGTCGATGCGGCAGAAGGAAACTACCGGGGCGCCGGTCCGCTCGGAGCCAAAGCTCGGAAATGCCTGGGCGTGTTTGCCTTCGAGAAACGCGGCCACCGACAGCATCTCCGCCGCCGTTACCACGCCCTGACCGCCGCGGCCGTGAATACGTATCTGGAGCATGCTCCCTCCTAATTTGCGGACATCTTGTGTCCGTCGGACCGGTTTCGATGCACTAACCGACATCATGGGATGCCGCATTGATCGATATCATTTTTCCGCCTGTATACGTCCTTCTGTTCAAGCGGCTCCAAGCCAAATCGCGCTCGAAGGCGGCAGCAGCGATGGGGCGAGTTGCCGCGCGGCGGAAACGTGCGCAAACGCGCTCATGATTGCAGATCGGAATTCTGGGAGTCTCCGAGCGGGATGCGCCGTGTGGCCTCGTTGAAGCCTTCGAACCACTTCTTGTGCGACGCAAAAACGAACATACGTAATCCCAACAACCCGAGAAACAGATCGGCAGGGCAGTCAACGGAGCCGCGGAGACGTTTTTGCCGTCGTGGCTGCGGTCAAGGGCAATCGACCGGTATGACAGAATCCGATCGGATCGCAGCGGCACTATAGACGACCGGCATGCTGGAATTCTGTAGCGCATGGTGTCGCGCCTCGCGTTCGTTTTTTGTAATTAGACGCGGTGAGCAGTGAATGGGCTATTCGCAGAGTTACGTACCTTTACGACGGCGAAGCGGCCGTCCGCTGGCGCATTCTTCCATCGGCATCTCTAAGTATATGAAAAATAGACATTATATCGGCAGCACGCGGTGTTGAATCGCGCGCCGAGCGTCATGCCGATTGCTGCGTTGCGTTCGCGAAAAAACTGACCAAATGTCATTCGGCGGAAATCGTCATTCTCGATTCGAAAATTTATGGCGACGATAGGTTTGTGACGCGCTCGCTCGCGTGAAAACGGATGGCTTGGCAAATGGCCGATTCAAGGAAATATCCTACGATCTCGTCGGTCGCGTCGCCGGGGCATCGTCCGGGACATGGCCGGTGACGTGCCGTCACGACGATATGTTGTCTGCCGCCTTCTTGCGGACCGGACCGGGGCGCCGGCAATGTCTTCCTGAGTTTTTTGTCATGAGCCTTTGTGAGTGCTACATGGCAAAGAGGCCGACCGGGCTGGGCCGGCGAATGCGAGGAGATGGGAGCTTTCATGATGCGTATCGCCGGCGGCCGACCCTTGCGTGCGGTTAAAATCGTTTTGATGGCGCTCGTTTTGTCGGCCGCAGGCGCGGTCGGCGCGTCGGCGGCGAACGCCGATCCCGGCGTGCTGCGCGCGACGCTTCCCAACGGCCTGCGCGTCGTCATTGTGCGCAACGCGCTGGCGCCGGTCGTTTCGACCTCGGTCAATTATCTGGTCGGCTCGGATGAGGCGCCGAAGGGCTTTCCGGGCATGGCCCATGCCCAGGAGCACATGATGTTCCGCGGCAGCCCCGGTCTCTCCGCCGACCAGCTTGCGAATATCGGCAGCGTCATGGGCGGCGACTTCAACGCCAATACCCGCGAGAGCATCACGCAATACCTCTACAGCGTGCCGTCCGAGGATCTCGATGTCGCCCTCCACATCGAGGCATTACGGATGAAGGGCGTGGACGATTCCGAGAAGGATTGGGACAAGGAGCGCGGCGCCATCGAGCAGGAAGTCGCGCAGGACATCTCCAATCCCGGCTACAAGATGTACGAGCAACTGCGCGCGGAGATGTTCGCCGGCACGCCATACGAACACGACGCCCTCGGGACGCGGCCGTCCTTCGACAAAACGACGGCCGAGATGTTGAAGAAATTCTACGATACCTGGTACGCGCCCAACAACGCGATCCTGATCGTGGTCGGCGATCTGGATCCGCAAAAGACCCTGGCCGAGATCAAGCAGCTATTCGGGCCGATCAAGGCAAAGAAGCTGCCGCCGCGCCCGAAGGTGCGTTTCGAAACGGTTCCCGCCAGGTCGTTCACGGTCGACACCGACAGCCCGAACGAAACGCAGATCATCGCCTTGCGATTCCCTGGGCTCCACAGCCGGGATTTTCCCGCGCTCGAAGTTCTCTCCGACATTCTGGCAAGCCATCGCTTCGACCTTTACGGGCTGGTGGCGGCCGGCAAGGCGTTGCACGCGGATTTTTCCATCGAGCCGCTGCCGAAGGCCGGTATCGGTTACGCGGAAGTATCCTTCTCGCCGGGCGGCGACGCCAAGGCCATCGAGCAGGAGATGCGGTCCATTCTGACCAAGGTCGCGACCTCCGGCGTACCGCCGGAACTGGTGGCGGCCGCGAAGCTTCAGGAGCGGCGCGATGCGGCGCAGGAAAAGAACTCCATCGCCGGGCTGGCGTCGGTGTGGTCGGACGCCATCGCACTCTACGGGTTGAAATCGCCCGACGAGGATCTGGCGCGGATCGAAAAGGTGACGGTTGCCGATGTCGATCGCGTCGCTAAGAAATATCTCAAGCTCGATCACGCCATTTCGGCGCTGATGCTGCCGCAAGGATCGGGCAAGCCGGTGGCGTCGAGCGGGTTTGGGGGGCAGGAGACGATCTCTCTGGGTGAAGCGAAACCGACGGAATTGCCGGACTGGGCGGAGGCGGCGCTCAATCGCCTGGCGGTTCCGAAATCGACGCTGCATCCCGTCGTCGCGACGCTGAGCAACGGCTTGACGCTGATCGTCCAGCCGGAAGATGTCAGCGATACGGTCGGTGTCTACGGCCATATCCGCAATCGTGCGGAGACCGAAGAGCCGGCGGGCAAGGATGGCGTATCGCTGCTCCTCGGCCCGTTGCTGACGTTCGGCACCGAGCACCTCGACCGTATGCAATATCAGGCGGCTTTGGACCAGATCGGCGCGAGCGAACATGCCGGGACGGATTTCTCGATCGAGATGCTGTCGCAGAATTTCGATCGCGGCGTTGAACTTCTGGCCGACAACGAGCTGCACCCGGCTTTGCCGGCGGCGGCATTGGCGCTTATCAAGCCGCAGTTTGCCAATGCCATCGCCGCGCGGAACAAGAGCCCCGGCTGGCTGGTGCGGCGCGCCTTGACCGCTGCGCTTTTCCCGGCGACGGATCCGAGTTTGCGCCAAGCCACGGCGGAAACCATCGGCGCGCTGACGCCGGACGACGTCCGCGCCTATTATAACAAAGTGTTCCGCCCCGATCTCACGACCATCGTGGTCATCGGCAAGGTCACGCCGGAAGAGGTACGCGCCAGCATCGAAAAATATTTCGGCGGCTGGACGGCGGTTGGGCCGAAGCCTGAAACCGATCTTCCGGTGGCGCCGCCCAATCATGCGGCGGAGCTGTCCGTGCCGGACGCAAGCCGCGTCCAGGACAATGTCGTGCTCGCCTATAATCTCGCGGTGACGCGCGCCGATCCTGATTATTATCCGCTGGCGCTCGGCAATGCGGTGCTCGGCGGCGGGTTCTATTCGACGCGGCTGAGCATAGACCTTCGGAAAAACACCGGCCTGGTCTATTCGGTCGGAGCTGGCTTGGAAGCCGGCCGGACGCGCGGGGTCTATTACGTCGAATATGCCTGCGATCCCGACAACGTCGGCAAAGCGGAAAAAATCGTGGTGCAGGAGCTGAAGAACATGCAAACGGCCCCCGTCACCGCCGACGAACTCACGCGGGTCAAGGCGCTTATGTTGCGCCGAATTCCTCTGGACGAGGCGAGCATCGGCGGTATCGCCGGCGGTTTCCTGCAGGATCGGGAGTTGAATCTGCCGCTCGATGAGCCGACGGTTTCCGCGCAGCGTTACGTGGCGCTCGATCCGGCCGACATCGAAGCCGCCTTCAAGAAGTGGATGCGCCCCGGCGATCTAGTGCGCGTCACGCAGGGACCGGCGCCGCAGTAAGAGGGGTTACGCGCCGGCTGCGGTTTTGACCTTCCCGTCCGACTCCGCGGCGGCAAGCAGCGCGTCGACGAACCGGTGCACCTTGAGCGCCTCGCGCGCCGAGACGCGCGGTTCGCGGTTCTCGTCTATTGCGTCGAGAAAATCGCGCCAGACGCCGAGATGGTAATCGTGCGGGAAGGCCATCGGGTCGGCGCCCGCACCGCCGGCCGAGGCGTCCGGCGTCATCTCCTCGTGCGCGCCGTCATGGCGCAGAACCGTCAGCGCCGTACCGGCCAATGAGGCCGTGCCTTTTGTGCCGATGAAATCGATGCGTTCTACCCCGCCGGGATAGGCTGCCGTGGTCGCTTCGACGATGCCGATGGCGCCGCTCCGGTAGCGAACCGCCGCGCAGGCGAGATCCTCCGTTTCCATCTGATGCACGGCGCTGGTCGTGGCGTAACCGCATACTTCGTCGATCGGTCCGGCAAGGCTCAGCATCAGATCCAGCGTGTGAATGCCCTGGGTGATGAGGACGCCGCCGCCGTCGCGCGCCTTGGCGCCGCGTCCGGGTTCGTCGTAATAGGCCTGCGGCCGCCACAGCGGAATGCGTGTCGAGCAGTAGACGATTTTTCCCAGTTCCTGCGCCGCCAGGATGGCCGCGAGTCTTTCCGCCGCCGGTTTGAAACGGTGTTGGAGGCAGACGGCGACTTTCACGCGGGCCTTCTCGCCCGCATCGACCAGCGCTTCCGAACGCGCCGTCGTGATATCGAGCGGCTTCTCGATCAGCACGTGCTTGCCGCTTCTCGCCAGGCGCTCGACCAGTTCAAGATGGCTGTTCGGCGGCGTCAGCAATCCGACGGCGGAGATGCTGTTGTCGGCGATGATGGCGTCGATGTCGGCGGTTACCGGAAAGGGAAACCTCGCCGCGAAATTGGCACGACGTTTTTCACTTCTGCTGGTGGCCCAGACGACCTCGGCCCTGCCTTTCAGATCGATAAGGCTTTTGGCGTGCGGCATGACCGCCATGCCAAGGCCGATGAGGGCGATGCGGCGCCTGGTCATGTCTGCCTCGAAGTCTTGATCAGTATTTCAGTATCCGCAGCAGAAAGTCGCGCAGCCGCGGACTGGCGCCAACGGTAAATCCGCCGACCAGCGCCACAAGCAGCGCCAGGATCGGTTTTCCGGCAATGAAGGACTGCGCGTCTTCGCCCAGCAGTCGGCCCAACTCGGTGCTGAATGCGAAGGCCGCGCCGCCGCGTTTGGCGCGCGCCCGGCGCGCCCGGCCGGCGATCATGCTGGACAGGACGCCGCCCAGATAGATCACGAGCAGTGACGCCAGGAACACAAGTCCCGCTGCGGCCAACGCAGCCAGCGGTGCCGACAGAACTGTCAAGAGCAGCGCGTAAAGCGCCAAGCAGAGAAACACCACTGTCGCACCGACGCCAACCGCGGCGACAAGCAGCGCTGCGGCCATGATCGCGATACGAATTGGCAATTCCCTCATCCGCCGGATCTTTCTCCCGGTGGACTAACGCCGCCCGCCGAACAACAAAATCCCGAGCAGCAGCCCGATGCCGAACGCCGCGACGGTGGCCGTCACCGGTTCGTCATGGATCTTCTGCTTCACGCCGTCGAGGGTCTGTTTGGCGTCGCTCCAGGTTTCCTGGGCGGAGCCCTGGAACTTGGCGGCCGCTTCTTGGCCGCGCTGGCGCACGAGATCGGCCAAGGTCTCGGCAAGCCGCGTGAAATCCGCCCGCAAGCCGGACATTTCTTCGGTCAGTTTGGAGACGTCTTCGTTTGCCATGGCACCGATCCTGTCTGACAAAGGTTAATTTTCTATAGGTTCCCTCGGACCGCATAATAGTCAAGTCGGCTCCGGCTTGGCGGTTGGGGCCGGAAGCAGATTGCCGCAGGGCCCCGCCGTAGCAATCCGGCAGCTGGCGCCCCCCGATCCTCCTGCAGATGCGGTTGCTTCGCGTCAGCGGGACAGTCCTGTCGGACGGTGTGTTTGCCTCGCCTTTATCTTCGGCGAGGAACGCCGAACCGCCCGGTACGCAGAACTACGCATTGGTGGTTTTGCTTAGATGGCATTTTGCACCGATCCGCTATTTTGACATTGCGCAATGCGCCGGAGCCGGAGCCTTTTCAGAATGATTGTCAAACAGGACGTCGAGCTATGCAACATGCTCTGATCATCGCGCACCCCAATCCGCGAAGCTTCGTGTCGTCACTGGCGCTTGCCTATGGTGAGGCGGCGGAGGGGCTCGGCCATAAAACAATCATGCGTGACCTCTATGGCATGGCCTTCGATCCTTGCCTGAAAGCAGACGAGATTCCGACCTCCGCAGGGTACGCGCCGCGTGCCGATGTCGTCGGTGAACGGGTGATCTTGCGGGATGTCGATGTGTTCGCGTTGTTTTATCCGTTCTGGCTGAACGCGCCGCCGGCCATGCTGAAGGGTTACCTCGATCGCGTATTCGGGATGGGGTTTGCTTACGGAAAAGGCAAAGCCGGCAACGAGCCTCTGTTGCGCGGCCGCAAGTTGATCAGTTTTACCACATCCGGCGCACCGACCGAGTGGGTGATGAAGACCGGCGCCTGGGAGGCCGTGCGTACCTTGTTCGACGAACACGTAGCTGCCGTTTGCGGCATGCAGGTCGCCGATCACGTTCATTTCGGAGGCATTGTGCCCGGAATACGCGGCGACGTCGTCGCACGTCATCAACAGATGGTGCGTGACACGGTAGCGAGACAATTCGGCTCACATTAGAAGTATGGCAATGCCGAAGCAGGCAGTTTAGTACGGGCCGCTATTCAGGACGATGTGACTCATGTCCGTTCGCAATCTCGACGCTTTTTTCCATCCGAAAAGCATCGCGCTGATCGGCGCGCGCAAGGTTCCCCATTCGGTTGGCGCAGTGATGGCGGCCAATCTGCTGTCCGGCGGATTCAACGGTCCCATCATGCCGGTCAATCCCAGGCATCGTTCCGTCAACGGGGTCCTCACCTACCCAGACGTCAAGAGCTTGCCGGTGTCGCCGGACCTGGCGGTGGTTTGCACGCCGCCGGATACCGTTCCGGGCCTGATTGCGGAACTGGCCGCGCGCGGAACGAAAGCCGCCATTGTGGTGACGGCCGGGTTCAGCGAATCGACCGACGAAGCGGGTCACAAACTCGAACGGGATATGCTGGCGGCCGCGCGGCCGTCGCTGATGCGCATCGTCGGCCCCAACTGTCTGGGCGTTCTCTCGACGCCGTCCGGCGTGAACGCATCGTTCGCGCAGTGCGCGCCCCGCAAAGGCAAAGTCGCCTTCGTCGCGCAGTCCGGCGCCATGGTGACGACGGTGATGGATTGGGCGGCCGCCCGCGGCCTCGGGTTCTCGCACCTGGTTTCGCTCGGCGACATGGCGGATGTCGACTTCGGCGACATGCTCGACTATCTCGCCAACGATCCCGACACGGATGCGATCCTTCTTTACATCGAAGCGATCACGCATTCGCGCAAGTTCATGTCGGCGGCACGTTCCGCCGCGCGCGTCAAGCCGGTAATTGCGATCAAGGCGGGACGCAGCGAAACGGCGGCGCGCGCCGCAGCCTCGCATACGGGCGCGCTGGCCGGTGTCGACGCGGTCTATGATGCCGCCTTCCAGCGTAGCGGCATTCTGCGCGCGTACGATCTCGACGAAGTCTTCGATGCGGTGGAGACGCTGTCGATGCGGCCGCGCGTAACCGGCGATCGGCTTGCCATCGTCACCAATGGCGGCGGCGTCGGCGTCCTCGCGGTGGACGCGCTGTCCGATTACAAAGGCACGCTTGCCGAATTGACGCCGAAAACGATCGCCAACCTGAATGCGGTGCTGCCGCAGACTTGGTCGCACGGCAATCCGATCGACATTATCGGCGACGCCGGCGGCGACCGTTACGGGGCCGCCCTCAACGCCATCGCCGACGCGCCGGACATGGACGGCGTTCTGGTGCTGCATTGTCCGGTGGCCGTGGCTTCCGGCTTGGACGCCGCGAAAGCGACGGTCAATGCCGTGAAGGCGAGCGAACGGGCCGTGCTGACCAGTTGGCTCGGCTCCGGCGAGGTCGAGGAGTGCCGCAGCCTGTTCCAGGCCGCGCGGATTCCGACCTACGAGACTCCGGAGAAGGCGGTTCGGGGCTTCATGCATCTGGCGCGCTATGCCCGCGGACAGAACGTGCTGATGGAAGTTCCGGCCTCTGCGGCGGAAGATTTCGTGCCGGACGAGGCGCGCGCCCGCGCGATCGTGAACGAGGCGCTGGCCGAAGGGCAGGTATGGCTCGACGCCATCCGCGTCGCGCGGCTTTTCGAATGTTATGCCATTCCGAGCGTGCGTCTGACCAAAGCGGCGACGCCTGACGAAGTGGCGAGGAAGGCGCAGGAATTTGGCGTGCCGGTGGTGATCAAGATTTTGTCGCCCGACATCACGCACAAATCGGACGTCGGCGGCGTCGATCTGGACATCGACGGCGCGAACGCCGCCAGAGCGTCCGCCGAGGCCATGTTGGCGCGCGTCGCCAAGGCGGCGCCGAAGGCCAGGATCGACGGTTTCCTGATTCAAGAAATGGTCCGTCGGCCGCGCGCCTATGAGTTGATCGTCGGCATGGCGGTCGACAAGATTTTCGGTCCGTTTCTGTTGTTCGGCCAGGGCGGCGTAGCGGTGGAAGTGATCGCCGACAAGGCGTTGGCATTGGCGCCGTTGAACATGGCCTTGGCCAAGGACATGGTCTCGCGCACGCGGATTTACCGTCAGCTCAAGGGTTATCGCGATCGTGCGCCGGCGGCGCTCGACGATGTTTACGCCGTGCTGGTGCGGGTGTCGCAGCTGATTTGCGATTTTCCGGAGATCATCGATCTCGACATCAATCCGCTTCTTGCCGACGCCAACGGCGTGATTGCCGTCGACGCGCGCATTAAGCTCGTGAAGGTGGAGGCGGGCGCCCGCGACAAACGGCTGGCCATCAAACCCTACCCCAAGGAACTCGAACATCGCGAGACGATCCCCGGCCTCGGCGAGTTCTTCCTGCGTCCCGTCCGTCCGCAAGACGCCGCGGCCTTTACGCGCTTCTTCGCAAGGCTGTCGCCGGACGACGTCCGCCTGCGGTTCTTCTCGCCGTTGCGCAGTCTGCCGGCCAATCTCCTGGCGCGGCTCACCCAGATCGACTACGACCGCGACATGGCGTTCGTTCTGTTCGATGCCGAAGACGAAGTGATGGGCGTGGCGCATTTTGCGGCCGATCCGGATAAGCAGCGCGCGGAATATGCGGTGTTGGTGCGCAGCGACCTCAAGGGCAACGGCATCGGCCGGGCGCTGATGCAGCGCATCATCGCCTACGGCAAGCGTTTCGGCGTCGGCGAGATCTTCGGCGATGTGCTCGAAGAGAACGCGATGATGATCTCGCTGTGCCGCGAGCTCGGCTGCGCGCTCGCGCCTCTCTCCGGCGCCGCCGGAATCGTGCGTTCCAGCTTGAAGCTGTGACATGCGCGTCCGGCAGATAGCGTTAAGGAGCCGCTGGGACCCGTGTCCTAAGGGTATTCTCGTACTTTGCAGAGCGCCCTGATCGGAGGTTATCTTCTTGGCGAAACCATTGCTGCGCTTGTCGGGACGACGGGCCGGCGGTGGCTTGGTTTTGCAGAGAAAGCAAGGGCTGTATGCAACGGAAAGTTGCTGAAACCGGCCGAGATCTCGATGCCCATCCGTCCTCGGGCGAACCCGCGTTCGTCCGGCCAGCCGTCTGCGAGCAGGGCTGCCGCTTCTTCATGGACGAAGCCTCCGCCCGCAAGTCCGATATGGACAAGGTCGGGGTGACGATGAAATTCGTCCGTAACGAGACGATTTACTCGAAAGGTGACGAAGCGCGCCATTCCTATAAGGTGATCGAAGGCGCGGTGCGCTTGTCGCGCATCTTTGCCGACGGGAGGCGGCAGATCGTCAACTTCTATCTGCCGGACGAGACGTTCGGCATCGAACTCGCCGAGGAATACACCTCCACCGCCGAAGCGGTGGGCGATGTCGTGGCCTTGCGATGCCCGCGCGCCTGCATCGCGCAGTTGACGGAGGGTAACCCGGACATAAGCCAGAAACGCCTGGCCATGCTCAGCAAAAGCCTATCTGCGGCCGAACGGCACGTCGCCATGCTCGGTCACCAAAGCGCCAAGGAACGCGTCGCGTCGTTTTTCCTGGCGTTGGAGATGCAGCGGCATACCGACGTCGAGGGCATGCTGGATTTGCCGCTGAGCCGTCAGGATATCGCCGATTACCTGGGACTTACCATCGAGACCACCTGCCGCGCGCTGAGCGACCTCAAGCGCCAGAAGATCATCGATGCGCCAAGCCGGCGGCGGATCGTGATCCGCGATCTCGCCGGCCTGCAAGCGATCGCGGAAGGCGATGTCTAGCATGCGCGTGTCATTGCATTTGCGCTTCATTGACAAGTCTCAATGCGCGCGCCGCCATAGTCGCACATCCTGATGCGGAAAAAACCGGACACGCAACCGGAGGAACCATGTCGTTCGTCAAGATTCTCGTCCCCGTCGCCGGAGCAGGCCGCGACCGCTTTGCGCTGCAGACCGCGTTCGCCGCCGCCAGACCTTTTAACGCGCATGTCGTGGCGTTGTTCGTCCATGCGGATCCGCGCGAATCCGTTCCATATGGCGAACTGCCGTTCTCGCCCGACATCGTTCAGGACCTGATCGACACCGCCGCTGATCTGGAGAAGGCCGCCTCGAAAGCCGCGCGCAGCACGCTGGCAACCCTGGCCGCGGAAGCGGATATCCGCATCGTCGGCGCGCCGCAGCGAAGCGACGCGGTAACGGTGTCTTATTATGAAGTATCCGGCCATCTGGCGAGGGCGCTCGACCGGGAGGCGCGGCTCTGCGATCTGGTGGTATTTCCGCCCATCCGCGAGACCGATGACCCGGATATTCAGGACGGTTTCATCCGCACACTGACAAAATTGGAGCGTCCGGTGCTGTTATCGTCCGAAAAGCCGCCCGAGCAGATCGGCAGGAAAGTGGCCGTAGGCTGGGACGGCGGTATCGCCTGCGCTCACGCGCTGACCTCGGCGCTGCCCTACCTGGCACAGGCGGAAGCCATCGAGATACTTTCCATCCAGGATACCTCGAACCATCACGGCAGCGGCGTTGACGAGGTTGCGGCCTATCTGGCGCTGCACGGCCTCACCTGCACGAGACGCATCTTCACGCGCAACGGCGACAACGTTGCGGAGATCCTGCTCGAAAACGCAGCCAATGGCGGTTTCGATATGCTGGTGGCCGGCGGCTACGGGCACAGCCGGCTGATGGAATCGATCTTCGGCGGCGTCACCGAGCACATTGTCTCGCATCCGAAGATTCCGGTTTTCATGATGCATTGATATAAAGGCCGGTCCCCGGCGGCGGCGCTGCGCTCGGCGGCACCGCACCTCGCCTTGGTCCACAGAGGGCGGGGAAATCTCAAAAACAATTCCGCGGTGTAGAATTTACGCCTTGCCGGGTATTCGCGAATGCCTTGATGTTTTTACGCCCCCGGCTCTCGTATTTTCCTTGCCGGTCTGTAGGCTTCGGCTGCGACTTCCGTGAGGTAAAGTGGACCGAATATGGCTATGACCGCGACAGCACGTGACACCCAGCAAGGCAGGTCGAGCCGGGCGACGATCCGGCTGTTGGGGCGGCTGCTTGGCACGGTCATCAAAGAACAATATGGACAGGACGAACCGAGCCTGAAGCGCGGCCAAGCGGATCTCGACCTGGTCGAAGAGATTCGTCAGCAGTCGGTGGGCGAACACCGCGACGGCGCAGCGGAAACCCCGCTCAAATTGAGGCTCAGCGAACTCGAGCCGCCTCAGGTGGCGCTTCTCATCCGTGCCTTCACCATCTTTTCCCAGCTCGCCAACATCGCCGATGACCACCTCGTCCATTGCGAAGCCGGCCCCGGTCCGCTGCAGCAATTGGAGGCGCATCCGCGCGTGAACGCCAGGAACGTCGGCGCTTATCTGTCCGGGGCCTTGCTTTCGCCGGTGATCACCGCGCACCCCACCGAGGTGCGGCGCAAAAGCATCCTCGACCGCGAAGCGGATATCGGCGCGCTGCTGATGCGGCGCGAGCGGGCGAATCCGCAGACGGGCGAGAATGCTGAGATCGACGCCCAGCTCAAGCGCGAGATCAGGACGCTGTGGCAGACGCGCATGCTGCGTCCGATCCGTATTCATGTCGCCGACGAGATCGAGAACGCGTTGGCGGTTTTCTCGCGCACCTTCCTCAGCCAGATCCCGGCCGTTAAACGCCGCTTGGCCTATCTCTTCGGCTTGAACGGGACCGTGCTGCCGTTTCTGAAGCCGGGTTCCTGGGTAGGCGGTGATCGGGACGGCAACCCGTTTGTTTCCGCGCAGACGCTCGAATACGCCGTCCGCCGGCAGGCCGAGATCGTGCTCGATTACTATCTCGAACAAGTGAACATGTTGGGCACCGAACTGTCGCTTTGCGACGAGTTCGTCTCGACGACCGAGGCGTTGAAAACGCTGGCCGCTGGTCCGGAACACACCTCCCGGCAGCAATTGGACGAGCCTTACCGCCGCGCGCTCATCACCTGCTATGCGCGGCTGGCGGCCACGCGCAAGGCGCTCCTTGGACGTGCGCCGACGCGAATGGCGCGCTGGGAGGCGGAATCCTATGCCGAGCCGGAGGATTTTGCGGCCGATCTCACCGTGATCGTCGAATCGCTGCGCGATGGCGGCGATGCCGATCTGGCCGACGGACGGCTGCTCAATCTGCGCGAAGCTGTGGGCGCGTTCGGCTTCCACCTTGCGGTCATGGATTTGCGCCAGAACGCCGACGTTCACGAACGCACGCTTGACGAGCTGTTCCGCGCCGCGGGCGTCGTGCCCTCCTATGCCGGGCTCGGCGAAGAGGAACGCGTCGCGCTTCTTCTCGAAGAATTGAAGAGCCCACGGCTCTTGCGCTCGCCGTACCGGCGCTACTCCGAGGAGACGCAGCGCGAGCTCGACATTGCCGACAGGGCCGCCGATCTCAAGCGGCGCTTCGGCGACTGCGCCATCGCCAATTATGTGATCTCGAAAACGGCGAGCGTCTCCGACTTGCTGGAAACCGCACTGATGCTGAAGGAAGGCGGGCTTCTTGCGCCCGGCGAGTCGCCCAACGCCGCCTTGCGGATCATCCCGCTTTTCGAGACCATCGGGGATCTTCGCGCCGGCGCCGGCGTCATGGCTTCCTATTTCGACATTCCTTTGGTGGCCGCCATGCTTGCTGCTCAGGGCGGCACCCAGGAAGTGATGATCGGATACTCCGACAGCAACAAGGACGGCGGTTATCTCACGTCCAATTGGGAAATCCGTTCCTGCATTGCAGGGTTGACGGCGCTCGGCCAGTCACGCGGCATCAAAATGCGCTTCTTCCACGGCCGCGGCGGCGCGGTGGGACGCGGCGGCGGATCGAGTTTCGACGCCATCCGCGCGCTTCCCGCCGGCGCATCGGCGAGCGGCATCCGCATCACCGAACAGGGCGAAGTCGTCGCCAGCAAATACGGCGATCCCGAGATCGGCCGCTCCAGCCTGGAGACGATCATCGTGGCCGCGCTGTTGTCCCAACTCAACCACGAGCACGACGCGGCCGACGACGGCGCGGCGGACTTGCTGGCGGCGCTGAGCGCTTCCGCCTATCGCGCGTATCGCGGGCTGGTCTACGAGATCAAAGGGTTCGACCGTTATTTTCGGGAGTCGACGCCGCTGCCGGAAATCTCCGATCTGAAGATCGGCAGCCGCCCCGCGTCGCGCAGCACCTCAGGGCGCATCGAAGATTTGCGCGCCATCCCCTGGGTGTTCTCTTGGTCGCAGGCGCGCGTGATGCTGCCGGGCTGGTTCGGGTTCGGCTCGTCGGTGCGTGAAATCGGAGCGGAGGCCTTGCGCCCTCTGTACATGACGTCGCCGTTCTTCCGGGCGACGGTGTCCAACATGGAAATGGTGCTCGCCAAGTCGAGCCTGCCGATCGCGCAACGCTATTCCGAGCTTGTCGAGAACAGGGCGCTGGCCGATACCGTGTTCGCGCGGATCGAAGACGAATGGCATGCCACGGTCGAGGCGGTGCTGGCGATCACCGGGCAATCCGGCCTTCTCGAGCGTAGTCCCAGGCTGCAGAATTCGATCCGGCTAAGGCTGCCTTATATAGACGCGCTCAATCACTTGCAGGTCGATCTTTTGCGCCGCCGCCGTGCCGGCGACGACAGCGAGCGGACGCACCGTGCGATCCATATGTCGATCAATGGCGTATCGGCGGGCTTACGCAACAGCGGCTAAGCGTCTTACCGGGACAACGTATCGCCAACGGCGGTTCGGCAGGGCTCGCTGATCGCCGGCGCCGCGTCCAGCGCGTCGCGCAACGTCCGCTCGACGATGCTCAACAGGGAGACGGCCGTCTGATGGCGATGACGTTCGCTGGCGCTGGCCGGCAAAGCAGCGAGCAGCTCACCCGCATTAATGGCGTCGATGATCGCAAGCGCCTCGCGGATATGTTTCGCCGAAACGCAGGTTTCGGGAATCATCCAGCCGTTTTCGAAACCTTGTTTGTTGAAGAAGTTCATGGTTGCCCCCTCGGGCGTGATTTAGTTTCCGTGTCCAATGTGGAAAAACGCTTCCATCCTTCATTCACGTCGGCCGGCGGCAACCTTGAGTAGACTCACGTGATTTTCGCCGGCCTCGATGTTCCAAGACATCAAACAGCGGATCGTTTGTATCGGAAGTAATTTACCTAAGATCGATGGCCCTCTGGCCGTCTCCTTGTTTTGCCGATAACAAGACACCAGTGTCAGCAGGGTAGAAGGGCATCGGCGCACCGTATGTAGAAGAATCAGTTACGGGGCGTTCCTTCAGGTGAACACGTGGAAAACCTCATCGACTCGCGTCTGCGAAACTGGGAAGGCGCCCGCGCTTTTCTCGAAGTGGTACGGCGCGGCAGTTTCCGTTCCGCAGCGCAATCCTTGCATCGTTCGGTAAACACGCTCCGGCGCGAGATCGAAGATCTGGAACGTGAGGTGGGTTTGACCTTGTTTACCAGACATGTCGACGGCGTTCGGTTAACGGCGGAAGGAGAGACGCTGCTCGGCGCTGTTAAGCGTATGGAAACGGCGTCGTTGGATATCGCCAGAGCGCGCAGCCGCAATGCATCGATGCGCGGCGAGGTGCGGCTCAGCGTGACCGAAGGCCTGGGAACGTTTTGGCTTGCGCCGCGTTTGGTGGAGTTTCAGCGTAACCATCCCGAGCTGCTCATCGATATACGCTGCGCGATGCATCCGGCCGATGTGCTGCGGCTTGAAAGCGACATCGCCGTTCAGATCACGCGTCCGACGGTCAAGGACCTTCGTTTGGTTAAGATCGGCCGTTTGCACGCCATGCCTTTCGCCTCGCGCGGCTATCTCGAGAAAAATGGTACGCCGACGAACTTTCTGGAATTGTCCAAACACCGTCTGGTGCTGCAGGTCGCCGACCAGCTCATGGCGATGGAGGAATATGCGCGGTTGTTTCCCGATACGCCGCAGCTCGGCACGGTTTCCTTCCGGGTGAATGTGAGCAGCGCCTATTATTGGCTGATCGCGCGCGGCGGCGGGGTCGGGGTGCTCCCGACTTATGCGCATGCATTGGGCGGAAGGGTTGTGCCGATAGACGTCGAAGGCGTGCGATTCGTCAACGACATCTGGCTGACTTACCATCCCGACGCGGCCAAGATCGAACGCGTCCGCCGTCTGATCGACTGGCTTATCGAAGCGTTCTCGCCCAGAAAATATCCGTGGTTCGGCGACGAGTTCATTCACCCGCGGGATTTGCCGCGCATGTCCGGCGGTTTATCGCTGCAATCTATGTTTGAAGGATTCGAGGGGCTCGAAATGGAAGACGTCCCGAGCACCGCAAAATGATCCGCTGACGCTTGCACCAGATTCCGCGGCCGGATTTCTTTAACGGAATACCCACAACGCCGACGCGCCTATAGACGCTTGCCTGCGAAAGAAGACGCGCAACCGCGCCGTGCGCGGTCCGGCGCCTCAACGCACCGGTTCGTTTTCCATCTCGTACAACTGCGAGGCCTTGCCCTCGGCAAGCTGCTTCGCGAGGTTGAGAATGGCGCGCCTGTGCTTCGGAGATTGTATCGCCGAATAGGCTTCCAAAAGATCGGCAGCACCCGGTTCGTTCAAACGGGCAACGTGGCGCGAGAACAGCGACGATGCTTTCGACTGATCGAGATCGCCGACGATGTCCATCACACCGCAATGCAGCGCTTGTGCAATTTCTACAAGCCGCGAGAAGCTGACACGGTTCGTGCCATGCTCATACTTCTGCACCTGTTGAAAGGTGATACC